>CBDVDY010000079.1:0-11356 GCA_965372875.1 uncultured Alphaproteobacteria bacterium
TGCGACCGGCGGCGGGCAAGTCACGGCGCGTCACATGTTGGTGTTCGAATGTGAGGGCAGATTACGAATCGCGGCGCAAGACCTCTCAATCTCAGCGTGTAAATCTTTGTTAATAGACTTGTGTGTACCCTGAACGACAAAGCGTTCAGCAAGTGCCGCCACTGCGCGGGGCCAAACCCCCGTGTGTATTTCGAAGACGTGGCTGCCTGAGCCGGTATTGGGACGACCCTGCTTCTCAAATGGACCCGAGGGGAGGCTGCTCCAACGGGGAAGAGGCGATCGCAATTCGAGGGCCCGAAATTGCTGCATCATGATACGGACAGGGAATTAGGTCCGGACAAGAGGACGGTCGACGATACAGAGATCGAGCGTCTCTTGACGGTTCTCTTGCGTTCGGTCGCCTCCTCCGACCACGGCGGCCATATGAAGGCGTACACGACACTGCTTGACCACGGCACCCTTATATTGCGGCAGTTGGTACCTAAAATACTGGAAGCCGACTGGGCGTCCGTGGAGCATCCCATCAAGCTCAAGATGTTCCGGGCGATGTTCATGCTTCTGCATAATGTGGATGAAGCAGAGGCAAACCGCGTCGCCAAGACACTCAGCGCCAGACGTTGTGATCCGCTGGTATCCGCGCACATAAGGGGCGTCCTATCGCACAGTGAAGCGGAATTCCGCCGATACGATCGTCTGGGCATCAGCGTCTACCAGTCAGGCAGACTGAGACACGGAGATTTCGTGCGGCGGCTTTTCTCCCGTTGGCTTTCCGAGTTGCCGGAAGCGCATCTGGAGGGCATAAAGCGAATCTACGTCATGCCGTTTGGCGAATTCGACGAAGATGCATACGGCACCTACGACAAAGGTTTGGGACAGATACACGTATCATGGGACGACAGTTTTCATCCCTTCAATCCGCTGGGAAGACTCTGGCTGTGGGCATCCGCCAAGCGAACGCTCTATCACGAGATCGGTCATCACGTGCTTGGTCATACCGGTGGGCCTCGGGACGATTCCAAGGAGAGGGCCGCCGATTGGTATGCGGGCCGCTTGTTGTTCAGGTGTAGTTATTTTTTGATCGCGATTCGGAAAACGATACAGTTCCTTGCCTATGTTTTGCCGGGGTTAGTTCTGCGGCGTCGGGAATGGCTGACCATGCTGACGCAACAATGGGAAAATGACGGAGTTAGCCTAAAAGAAGCGGCTTCAGCAGAAGCCGTGGAGAAATTTGAGCGCCACGCGCAAATAAAATTGCCGAAGCATGTGCGCTCACTTGTCGAGAATTCAAACGGCATGGCCGAGGACACATTCTGCGGCAACGGATTCCGATTTCGAAGCCTGCGGGAATTCGAGGTCGTTGAACGAGAAAATTTTCGAGAATCGAATCTGATTGCCCAGAAATTCTTGGTTTTCTCCGAACACCTGCCAAACGGCGTGCAATATCTGATAGAAGTGTCGTCCGACCGTCGGCACAAGAATCGGGTCTTCAGAGGAGGGTGCCGGACACGTTCGGGGCTTCTTGACGTCGCACCATCGTTTCCCTCATTTGTTCGAATGTATTTGCGAAACCATCCAATATTGTTTGCGTAGTGCCGATATTCCGTCGACCAACCAAAAGTTGTCCGCTGGCGCCCACGCCGGCCGAACGCGACTTGCGACGGCCCCCTAATTTCGACGCTCCGCCCCGTCAAAGGTTGAAGATGCGTTCGGCGTTTTTGCCGCGGACATTTTTGCTCGTGCCGCCCGCCAGACTGTCGACCCGGGCCAGGCAACCCTTCATGTCGCCGATATTGTGCGGGTAGTCGGAGCCGTACATGACGTTTTCCTCGCCGCCGACCTTGATGCACAGCTCGAGCGTGTCCTGCTGGAAGGTCACCGCGTCGTAACAGATGCGGCGCAGCAGCTCGCTCGGGTGGCTGCTCACCGCCTCGCGGACGACGTTCATGTTCTGGTGGCAGAAATCCATGCGGCCGGCGATGAAGGGCAAATAGCCGCCGGCGTGCGAGGCGATGATCTTGATATTCGGATAGGTATCGAGGAAGCCGCTGTACATCAGGCGCGCGATCGCCAGCGTGGTATCGAACATGAAACCAACCTGGGCGATCAGGTTGAATTGCCTTATATCGAGGTTCTCGACCGACGGCGGCGCCGTCGGGTGGACCAGCACCGGCAGGCCCCTGTCGTCGATCGCCTGCCACACCGGGGCGAAGGCGTCTTCGGTGAGCGACCTTCCGTCGATGTTGGCCAGCACCATCACGCCGACGGCGCCGTTCTCGTGCGCGCGGTCGAGCTCTTGCACGGCAAGCTCCGCGTGCTCCCAGGGTATCGAGGCGAACCAGCGGATGCGGTCGGGCCAGGTGGTTTGCGCCGCCGCCATCTCGTCGTTGACGATTCGCGCCGCCTTCAGGCTGGTCTCGGAATCGCCCCAGAACACGTTCGGCGCGGTCAGGCTGACGATGGCGACGTCGACCCGGGCCTCGTCCATGTTCTTGATGCGCAGTTCGTAGTCGAAGTGCCCGGCCTGCGGCGTCGCGAACGGGGCGCCGCCCATGGTGATGCCGGGGGTTGCCGCGTCGTCCCTGCTGGGCTCGACCCCATACCGCGGCGGGCCCTTCAGTTTCAGGAGTTCGAACCACTCCTTGTTGTACATGTGGGTGTGTACGTCGATGGAAACGGTCATTTTTCCCTGCCTCCCCGATTGCTCAGAACTGCGCCGATATTCCGTCGTACAGCTGCTTCACCCCGGCCGCGAACAGCAGCACGTAGCAGACGCGGAAGAACCAGACCTCCGGCACCCGCTTGTGACACCAGACGCCGAGCCACATGCCGACCGGCGCCAGCGGCGCCAGCGCCAGCGAGGTCAGCAGATTTTCGCTGCCGAACTGGCCGAGCCAGGCATAGGGCACGAGCTTCACGTAGTTGATGACGATAAAAAGGATGGTGATGGTGGCGACGTAGGTGGTCTTGTCGAGACGCTGCGGCAGCAGATAGACGGCCACCGGCGGCCCGCCGGCGTGAGTGACGAAGCTGGTGAAGCCGGCGATGCCGCCCCAAAAGCCGCCGCGCACGGCGCTGGGCGCGCGCGCCGGGGCCTCGCCCGTGTTCGGCCGCAGCCAGTAGTTGAGCGAAAAGCTCACGGCGATGAGTCCGATCATCACCCGGATCAGCGAGGCATCCAGAAAGCGGAAGCTGACGGCGCCAATGACGATGCCGACCACCGCCGCCGGAATCAGGATGCGCATGTTGGCGTGGTGCCAGCGGCCGCGATAGGCGTAGACGCCGAAGATGTCCATCAGGCACAGGATCGGCAGCATGATGGCGGCGGCGGCCACCGGCGAGACGACCAGGGCCATCATCACCACCGAGAGCATGCCGAGCCCGCCGCCGAAAGCCCCCTTGGAGATTCCGACCAGCAGCAGCGCCGGGATAGCGATCGCGAGGAACAGCGGGTCGTCGATCACGCGGCGATGTCCTGGTTCGGAGGTGGAAATCGGTGCAATTGCAGGGGACGCGGAAAACCCGGCCCTCGGCTGTATAGCGCATGCCGGCCGCGTGGCGCCAGCCCGGGGCTGTACCGGGACTGGACCGGCGTGGCGAATCGGGCTAAGTGATCGGCGCACCGCGCGGGAACGTTGGGTGCCGCGCGGTGTCGGGGCAAATCATCCATGATTAGACAGTTTGCAATGGGTCGCCGGAGAATGCGACGCCGGATCGGGCATCTCCTGGAGGCGGCGGCGGCCTATCTGGTCTACGGCGCGATCGTGCTGTTGCCGGTCGACGCGGCTTCGGGTTTTGGCGGCTGGGTGGGCCGTACCGTGGGACCCCGCCTTGGGATTTCCAAGCGCGCCGCGCGCAACCTGGCCCGCGCCATGCCCGAAAAATCGCCCGAGGAGGTCACCGCCGCGATCAGCGGTATGTGGGACAACCTCGCGCGCACCGTCGCCGAAGCTCCGCACGTCCACAAGTTTTGGGATTCGCGCTTTCCCGAGGACGAGGCGTCGATCCGCGGCGCTATCGCCAAGCTCCAGGAAAGCGGTCAATCGACGTTCGTCGCCGGCCCGCGCCTGGAGGTGACCGGGCTGGAAAATATCGACCATCTGTTGGCGCATCGCGGGGCGGCGCTGTTCTTCTCGGCCCATCTCGGCAACTGGGAAGTGCTGCCCTGCTGGGCCACGCGCATCGGCATTCCCATCTCGGTGGTTTTCAGGATGCCCAACAACCCCTATGTGGCACCCCTGGTCGAACGCCTGCGCGTCAACCACGGCCCGCTTCTGCCCAAGGGAATGCGGGGTGCGCTCGCCTCGATCAAGGTAATGGAGGCGGGCGGGCGCCTCGGCATGCTGATGGACCAGAAGCAGAACCGCGGCCTCGCCGTGCCGTTTTTCGGCCGGCCCGCGATGACCGCGCCGACGATCGCCAAGCTGGCGCTGCGCTACGAGTGTCCAATCTACGGCGCATGGGCGCAACGCCTTGGCGGCGCGCACTTTCGCATCCATTTCGCGCCGCCGGTGGAGGTCACAAGGAGCGGGAGCGAGGAAGCCGACATCATGGCCATCCTGACCCGCGTCAATCGCATTATCGAGGAGTGGATTCGCGAGCAGCCCGACCAGTGGACATGGATGCACCGGCGCTGGCGTGACTAGAGCTTTTTCCAGTCGGTTTTGCCCAATTCCGGCAGAGCCGGTTTGCGCCGGGTCGCGGCCCCGCGTACTATGGCGGCGCGGCCGCGCGTTGCGTGCGATAGCACAAGTGTTGACAATGGCGGGGCAAATGCCGCAAAACTGCGAAAATCGGCAGCCAATGAAAGTGGGAGATCGTGAGATATGGCAGACGGAATGACTCAGGCGACGTTCGACTCCGTGGCCGAAATTATCTCGGAGGTAAGCAGCATCGAGCGCGACCAGATCACGCCCGAGTCGCATACCATCAACGACCTCGGGATCGACAGCCTCGATTTCCTCGACGTGACCTTTGCGATAGACAAGCAGTTCGGCATCAAAATGCCGGTCGAGAAATGGATGGAGGATGTCAACGAGGGCAGGGCGTCGACCGACGATTTCTTCATCATGAAGAATCTGTGCGGTCAAATCGAAAGTTTGGTGGCCGACACGGCGGCCGCTTGATCCTATTCGGAGTCAAAGCTCTATGACCGAATGCACCGGCCGGTTGGCCGGGGGCGGCGGCAATGCCCACGGCGCCACGCGGTTTGCTGATTGCGGGTACCGCGGTGGCGCATGAGGTCTGGATAACCGGCTATGGGCTCGTTTCGTCGCTGGGTGAACGCGACGCGGAATGGTGGCCGCGTCTGCAAGACCCGGCGTCGCATGCCGATGTTATCGATTCCGAGACCTACGCGCCGTTCCACGTTCATCCGGCGGTCGAACTGGACCTGTCGGCGCAGATTCCCAAGCCCGGCGACCAGCGGGCCATGGGGCCGATGATGCATTACGGCGTCTACGCCGCCGGCGTGGCGCTCGATGCGGCCGGAATCAAGGGCGACGAGGGATTGCTGCTGGAGACCGACCTGCTCGCGGCCTCGGGCGGGGGCGAGCGCGATTACGATGTCGACCGCGCGGCGCTCGACCTGCTGGCCGAGGGCGAGGCGGCGAATCCCGAGCTTAACCGGTACCTTTCGGACAATTTGCGTCCCACCCTGTTCCTGGCGCAACTCCCCAACCTTTTCGCCGGCAACATTTCGATCGTGCACGGCGTGGCCGGCTCGAGCCGCACTTTCATGGGCGAAGAATCCGCCGGAATCGACGCCGTGCGCATCGGCTACGAGAGGATCTCCGCCGGGCAGGGCGAGTTGTTCCTGGTAGGCGGCGGTTTCAATGGCGAGCGCGGCGATTACGTGTTCATGTTCCACGCGGGCGGCATGTTGTTGAGCGAGTCGATAACGCCCCTTTGGCGGCGGCCCGATGCCGGCATGTGCCTGGGCAGCGCCGGCGCCTTTGTCGTGCTCGAACAACGCGCCCACGCCGAGGCGCGTGGCGCCGCGCCGCTGGCGCGGCTCAATGGCGTGAAGAGCGCGCGCTGCCGGCGGACGCCGGGTGCCGCGGCGGCCGGCGCGCAAGCCCAGTGGGAGGCGTTGCGGCCGGCGCTTCGCGAGGCGCCGCTTGCGGTGATGAGCGGTGCCTCGGGCGTCGGCCCGCTGACCCGCGAGGAACACGCGTTTCTCGCCGCGATCGCCGATTCGGGCGTGGACCTCGCGGTGCGCGGCACCGCGGCCGCGCTCGGCCACACACTCGAAGCCGCGTTTATCGCAAACATGATTCTTGGCGTGAGCTGCCTGGCGCACGGCGAAATCTTCCCGCCGCTCGCGCCCGACGATCCGCTGGAGAGCCGGCTTGCCTCAACCCCGGTCGAACAGGTACTGATTACCGGCTGGGGAAATTTGCGTGGCGAAGGCATGGCGCTGATGGAGGCTGTAAATGGCTGACAAAAATAGTCCGATCGCCGTCACCGGCCTGGGCGTGGTCACGTCGCTCGGCAAGGGGCTCGAGGAAAACTGGCGGCGCCTGGTGGCGGGCGATTCCGGCATCCACCACATCACCCGGTTCCCGACCGACGGGCTGCGTACCACGATCTCCGGCTCCGTCGATTTCCTTGGCAACACGCCGATCACGCCGCCGGCCCACTGCTACGCCATGGCGGTGGAGGTGATCGGAGACGCGCTGGCGCAAAGCGGGCTCGGCGACGACGGCAGGTTTCCCGGCGAGCTGTTTATCGCGGCGCCGCCGATCGAACACGATTGGGTGACCCGCAGCAAAATGTGCAACACGGTCAAGGCGGGCGATCGTTGCATCTATACGACGTCGGGAGAGTTCGCGCCCGCCGGAGAGGATATTGGCGATGGTTTCCGCCATTTTTTCAATGGCACGCTGGGCGACCGGCTGGCGGACCGGTTTGGCGTCCAGGGTTCGCCAATTACGATTACGACCGCTTGCGCCTCGGGCGCCACCGCGATCCAACAGGGGGTCGAGGCGATTCGCCGCGGCGCGTGCGGGGTGGCTTTGGCGGTCGGCACCGATGGCTCGCTGCAGGAGGAAGCGCTGGTTCGCTTCTCGCTGCTCTCGGCGTTGTCGACCAAGAACGACGAGCCGCAAAAGGCGTCGAAACCATTTTCCAAGAACCGCGACGGTTTCGTCATGGCCGAAGGCGCCGGCGCGCTGGTGCTCGAGGACCCGGAGCGCGCGCGCGCGCGGGGCGCCACCATTCTCGCGCTCATCCGGGGCTGCGGCGAGGCCGCCGATACCTTCCACCGGACGCGGTCGAATCCCAATGGCCACGCGATCATCCGTTCCATGCAGGGGGCGCTGGACGACGCCGGCCTGTCGCCCGATGCGGTCGGTTACATCAACGCGCACGGCACCAGCACTTCCGAAAACGACAAGATGGAGTATTTCGGTTTATGCGAGGTGTTCGGCGCGCGCAGCGATGGGAAATTGCCGGTAAGCTCCAACAAGTCGATGATCGGCCACACGCTGTCGGCCGCCGGCGCGGTCGAGGCGGCGTTCTCGGTGAAGACGCTGATGGACGGCACGCTGCCGCCGACGATCAATTACGAGATTCCGGATCCGGCACTGCCGCTCGACGTCGTGCCCAACAGTGCGCGCAAGGCGAGCCCGGACTTCGTGCTCTCCAACTCCTTCGGCTTCGGCGGTCAAAACACCAGCATCGTGTTCGGACACGCGGACCAGTGATGGTGGCGCGGTGATGGGCGGGCGCTAATGGGCGGGCGCGTTCTCGTTACCGGCGGTGGGCGCGGCATTGGCGCCGCCATCGTCCGTGAGCTGGCGGCGCTCGGCCACGCGGTCGAATTTACCTACAATTCGTCGTCCGGGGCGGCGCGGGACTTGGCTGCCGAGATCGGCGCGGCGCATCCCGGCGCGTCGGTCGCAACCGTGCAATGCGATCTTGGCGACCGCGCGGCGGTGGACGAGTTCGCCGGGCGGCTGGAAGCCGACGGCGACGGATTTTACGGGTTGGTCCACAACGCCGGGCTCTCCTACGACAACCTCGCCGCCATGGTCGACGTCGACGCCGCGTCGGCGGCGATGGAGGTGAATTTCTGGTCGTTGGTCAGGCTGGTGAAGGCGCTGGTGCGGCCGATGCGGGCCAGCCGCGCCGGGCGCATCGTCGCCATCGGTTCGGCCACCGCGACCCGGGGCAATCAGGGAAACGCTATCTACGCCGCCAGCAAGGCGGCGATCCTCGGCTATTGCGCGACGCTCTCGGTCGAATCGGCGGCGCGCGGCATTACCGTCAATTATGTCGCTCCCGGCTTCGTCGATACCGACATGCTGGCGTCTTATGAAGGCTACCGGGAAAAATTGGAGAAGCAAATTCCGGCCGGACGCTACGGCACGCCCGAAGAAGTCGCGGCGCTGGTGGGGTTCCTGATGTCCGAGCGCGCCGGCTACATCACCGGTGCTACGCTGGCCGTCGATGGTGGCTTGTCGGCCAGCCTCGGGGTGCGGCGGTGAGCGATACCATGCGGGCGCTGCGGCTCCTGGAGGAGAACCATCTGAGCCTCGAGGCGCTGCCGCGCCCGGCGGCGCCCGGCGGGGACGGCGTGCTGGTGCGCATGGCGGCGGTCGCGCTCAACCACCTCGACCTCTACGGCCTGCGCGGCATGGCCTTCGCCAAGCGGGAGTTGCCGATCACCGTCGGCGTCGAGGGCGCCGGCACGGTCGAGGAAGTGGGACCGGACGCGGGCGACATAAGCCCCGGCGATATTGTGGTCGTCTTGCCGGGGCTGTTCTGCCGCACCTGCGCCTGGTGCCGGAAAGGCCAGGAGAATTTGTGCGAGAACGTGGCCGGCATCATGGGCTTCCATATCGACGGGCTGGCCGTCGATTACGTGCCGGCCCCGGCGCACCGGATCGTCAAGGTACCGGCCGGCGTTTCGCTGGTCCACGCGGCCTGCACCACCGTCACCTTCGCCACGGTCCAGCACATGCTGTTCGACAACGCGCGGCTCGAGAAGGGCGAGACCATCCTCGTGCACGCGGGCGGCAGCGGTATCGGCTCGACCGCGATCAAGATGGCCAAGGCGGTGGGAGCGACCGTCATCACCACGGTGGGCTCCGACGACAAGGTGGAAAAAGCGGCCGCGCTCGGCGCCGACCACGTCATCAATTACAAGGAAGAGCGCTTCGAGAGCAGGGCCAGGCGGCTCACCGGCAAGCGCGGCGTCGACGTGGTGTTCGAGCATGTCGGCGCCGACACGTGGGCGGGCAGCCTGCTGAGCCTGGCGCGCGGCGGGCGGCTCGTGACCTGCGGTTCGACGACCGGCATCAGCGCCCAGACCAACCTCTACCAGATTTTTCAGAACCAGTTGAAAATTCTCGGTTCGTTCGGCTCCTCGGTCAGGAACGTGCGCGAGAGCCTCGACAAGATGGCCCAGGGGATTACCCCGGTGATCGATAGCGAAATCACGCTCGACGATTTCGGCCTGGCCCTCGAGCGGCTGCGCGACCGCCAGGTGTTCGGCAAGATCGTCGCCCGGCTGAATTGAGCCGCTTCGTGTAGTCACGCCAGTTGTTGATTGGCGCGGCCCGCCCGAATACCTATGTTATGGGCCGGGATCGCCGCCGGCGCGCCACGAACGGCATAAGCAAGAACAAGCGGACAAATGAGATGGACGATTCCATAGCCTATGTCGACGGGCGTTGGCAGGAGGGCAACGTGCCGCTCTTCGGTACCATGACCCATGCGACGTGGCTGTCCTCGGTGGTGTTCGACGGCGCCCGCGCCTTCGACGGCTTGTTGCCCGATCTAGACCTGCATTGCCAGCGCGCAATCAGGTCGGCCGAGGCCATGGGCCTGTCGCCGAAGATCGGCGCCAAAGAGATCGAGGCGTTGGCGCGCGAGGGCGTGAAGAAATTTGCCAACGGCGCGGCGCTCTACATCCGGCCCATGTTTTTCGCCGAGGACGGTTTTCTGCTGCCGGATCCCGAGAGCACCCGGTTCGCGCTGGTGATCCACGAATCCGCGATGCCGGATGGGGCTGGGTTCAGCGCCTGCCTCTCGCCCTATCGCCGTCCGGCGCCCGACACCGCGCCGACCGACGCCAAGGCCAGCTGCCTCTATCCCAATGTCGCCCGCACCATTCGCGATGCCCAGGCGCGCGGGTTCGACAACGCGGTGGTTTTGGATTTGCTGGGCAACGTCGCCGAATTCGCGACCGCGAACCTGTTCATCGTCAAGGACGGCATGGTGCACACCCCCGTGCCCAACGGCACCTTCCTCGACGGCATTACCCGGCAGCGGGTCATCAAGCTGTTGCGCGAGGCCGGGATCGAGGTGCGGGAGCGGCGCCTCGCCTTCGACGAGGTGCGCGACGCCGACGAGGTCTTCAGCTCCGGCAACTACAACAAAGTGTATCCGGCGCTGCGCATCGAGGACCGCCACCTGCAGCCGGGGCCCGTGGCCAAGAAAGCCAAGGAGCTCTACCTGGAATTCGCCCGGGCGACCGCCAAATAGGCGCCGCCGCGGGTCCGCCGGAGACGCCACAGCAACCATGCCCGGCCCGCTCCGTTCCCTCCTCAGGCTATTCGGCCGGGACATCGTTCGCTATCCGCCGATACCGGGCGGCGAGCGCAACCTGCTGACAATCCTCGAGAAGAACGGGGTCAATCTGGTTCTCGACGTGGGCGCGAATGTCGGGCAATACGCGAGCCGCCTGCGGCGTCTCGGCTACGACGGGCGGATCGTGTCGTTCGAGCCGGTCGCCGCCGCGCACGCGGCGCTTTCCAAGGCGGCGGCGGGTGACCAGGGGTGGGTCGTGGCGCCGCGCACCGCGCTCGGCGACGAGGACGGAAGCATTACCATGCAGGTTTCGAATCGCTCCGACATGAGCTCGGCGCTGACGATCCGGGCGGAAACGCTGGCCGCCCAACCCAAGGCCCAAACCGTTGGCGTCGAGGAGGCGCCGGTGGCACGGCTCGATCGGCTGTATCCGGAATATGTCGGCGCCGGCGAGTTCGCGTTCCTCAAGATGGATACCCAGGGATTCGAGCGCCGCGTGCTGGCCGGCGCGCAAGAATCGCTCGGCAAGCTTGCCGGCTTGCAGCTCGAAATGTCGCTTCGGCCGCTCTACGACGGCGAAAGCGACTACCTCGAACTCATAGATTTGCTAATCAGCCGGGGCTTCGAGCCGGTGCTGTTCCTGCCCGGGTTCTTCAGCAAGCGCCTCGGCCGGCAGTTACAAATCGACGCGGTTTTCCTGCGCTCCGATTCGCTGGACTAGGGTGTGGACTCATAAATGGTTGCGGCGCTGGTTTGGCGAGGTTGGTTCAGGACAAGTGGTAAAAATCCAACATACGGTACCCATAGGATCGCCGATCCCGTT
>CBDVDY010000080.1:0-11303 GCA_965372875.1 uncultured Alphaproteobacteria bacterium
ATGGCGACCTGGGCGTTGCGGGTGCGCGGGCTGAGCGCGCCGAGCACCACCGCCGTGCCGCCGCGCTGGCGGCGCACCTGCTCGGCCAGCGCATAGACTTCGGCCGCCGAAAAGCCGACCACCGCCACTCTGGGCGGCAGGCGCGAGAGCTTTTTCGGCCCGGCGTACGACAATTGCGAAAGCCGCGGCCGGCTTATGAATTCGGCCCCGGGCACCAGGCGCTTGAGGATGCGGCGGATGGTCTCGGCGCCGACGAACATGGTCTCGGCCTCGCCCCGCGCGCGCAGCAGCCGGTCGGTGAAGACGTGGCCGCGCTCGGGATCGGCGGCGAGCTGGATTTCGTCGACGGCGAGGAAATCGACGCGCCGGTCGAGCGGCATCGATTCGACCGTGCACAGGAAATAGGACGGCTTGGGCGGGACGATTTTTTCCTCGCCGGTGACCAGGGCCACCGCCGCCTTGCCCTTGATGCCCACCACCCGGTCGTAGTTCTCGCGGGCCAGGAGGCGCAGGGGAAAGCCGATCATGCCGCTGGGATGATCGAGCATGCGCTCGATCGCCATATGGGTCTTGCCGGTGTTGGTGGGGCCGAGGATCGCGGTTATGCGCGGGCGCCCGGTAGCGTCGTTCATGCCGTGAGAATCGGGCTTTCGCGGCGCCAATGCAAGGGCCTCGACGCGGCCCGGAATCAGCCGGCGCCGGTAAACGGCACGAAAGCGACGGGAAAGACGAAATGTTCGGAGATTTTGCCCTCGGCGTCCTTCTCGACCAGCGTGAGCTCCTGGGAGCCGAAGGGCGTGCCCAGCGGAATCACCATGCGCCCGCCGCGCTTGAGTTGGGCGATCAGCGCCGGCGGCAATTCGGGCGCGGCGGCGGTGACGATGACGGAATCGTACGGCGCGTGCTCGGGCCAGCCCTTGGCGCCGTCGCCGGCCAGAACCTCGACGTTATCGTAGCCGAGCCGGGCCAGACGCGCGCGCGCCGCCACGGCCAGACTCTCGATCACCTCGACCGAATAAACCCGGCCGACAATACGCGCCAGCACCGCCGCCTGGTAGCCCGATCCCGTACCGATCTCGAGCACCCTGTGCTCGGGCCCGGGGTCGAGAAGCTCGGTCATTACCGCGACCACGAGCGGCTGCGATATGGTCTGGCCGTGGCCGATGGGGAGCGGCCGGTTGATGTAGGCGAGGGCTTGGTCCCCTGGCGCCACGAACGCCTCGCGCGGCACGTCGAGGAGCGCTTCCCGGACCCTTGGTGCCAGCGCCGCCCGCCCGGTGAGCGAGGCCATCTCGCGCATCTCGCGGTCGATTTCCTCGATCAGCTCCTTGCGTTGACCCACGGGCCCCGATTCTAGCGCCCGTCGCTTCCAAAACATGTCGTTGCGTCCCGTCTCGGCATTGAGCCCCTCCGCCCCCGGCGGCAGACGTTCGTGGCGCCCGATCACCAGGCATCCGCCGGGCACAAGACGCGCCACCAGACGCCGGAGAATCTCCTTTTGCCGGGTCTCGCTGAAATAAGTAAAGACCAGGTTGCGGCACAGAATCAAATGGAATAGGCCATCGGGCATATCGGTGCGCACGTCCTGCTCCCGGAAACGGATCGGGTCGCGGATAGCGTCACGGAGGCAGTACTGGCGGTTTCGCAGTTCGAAACAGGCCGTCAGCTCCTCTTCCGGCAATTCCTTCAACGTGCCCGGCGCGTAGCAACCGGCGGCGGCACGGCGCAGCACGGCGGCGTCCGCGTCGGTACCGAGGATCGAGATCGGCGGCCCCTGTAATCGCGGCCGCACGCGCCGCTGCCACAGGATTGCCAGGGAATATGGCTCCTCCCCCGAGGCGCAGCCGACGCTCCAGCAGCGCACGCGATTGTCGCCACGCCCGGCCGCCAGCGCCGTCAGCGTAGGCAGTATCCGGCCGCCCAATGCGTCGAACACGCCCCTGTCGCGGAAGAAGCGCGATATGGTGACGCGGCAAAGCCCGTCGAGAACCGGCCATTCCTCCGGGTGCGTGTCGAGATAGGCTCGGTAGGCGGCAACGTCGTCGAGGCGCAGCGCGCCGAGG
Source organism: uncultured Alphaproteobacteria bacterium (assembly GCA_965372875.1). Taxonomy (GTDB): domain Bacteria; phylum Pseudomonadota; class Alphaproteobacteria; order CBDVDY01; family CBDVDY01; genus CBDVDY01. The sequence continues at coordinate 2,064 of CBDVDY010000080.1, forward strand.
CGCCGGCCGATACGCTTGCAGACCTGCCGGCGCGCCTTGCGGAACCCTGCCCAGCGCATATCGAGCCGTGGCAGGCACCATCGCAGAAACGCGATGCATTCCGCGTCTTTCATGATTTTCCGACTCGTCAGGCTACAAGGGCCGAGTCCACTGATTAACGTGCTTTACCGCCCGGAGCGAAGCTAGCCCCGCTCGGCACCCCGGTCGAGCGGCGTGACACTGGTGGCGTGGGGCCCGTCCTTGCCCTCGGCCTCGGTAAAGCGCACGTCGCTGCCCGTGTCGAGCTTCTCCCAACCGCCGTCGATCACCGCATTCCTGTGGAAATAGACGTCGCCGCGATCGGGCGTGGCGATGAAGCCGTAGCCTTCGTCCGCGAAGATGCGGGCGACCCGCCCGTGATGGCTCGGCGGGTGCATCTTGACCCTATGGCCGCTTTTGCGCCGCGCGTGGTCCTCGAGCCGCCGGCGCGCCGCCCTGAAAGCGTCGCGGACGGCGACGTAAACGTCCTCGTGGGCGTGGTTGTGCCCGGACTCCCGGCTGATCACGATTTCGGAGCCCGGCACCGTGAGATCGATACGGACATGGTAAAGCCGGCCCTTGAGATGGCGCCGCGTGATCGCGGCCACCACCACCCGGCAGGCCGTGATGCGGTCGAAATAGCGGTCGAGGCGCTTGGCGTTTCCCCGGATTCTGGCCTCGACGGCATCGGAAGCGGTAACATCGCGAAAGGTAATCTGCAGCGGTATCTTCATACTCTCCCTGCTTTCGCGGCCGTTTCGCCCACGCCCGGACGGTCCGGCCATCGATTGTTGATAGCGCGCCCGCGGACGAAGGTCGTTGATCTAGCTCAATGCGCGCCTATCGACCCGCCGGCGAGCCGGGGCTTGCAAGCCCAAACGTCGCTGCACATATCTGGCGCGGTGCCAAAAGTCGGACATGACGAGGATCTCGATGTCGGAAGAAACATTCGGTTTCCAGGCGGAAGTCGGGAAAATCCTGGATATCGTCGCCAACTCGCTCTACAGCGAGAAGGAGGTCTTTCTTCGCGAGATCATATCGAACGCGTCGGACGCCTGCGATAAACTGCGCTACGCGGCGTTGACGCAACCCGACCTCGCCGCCGGCGACGCGGATTTCAAAATCCTGCTTTCGGTCGATAAGAAAGCGAAGACGTTGTCCGTCGCCGACAACGGCATCGGCATGAACCGCGAAGAATTGATCGAAAACCTGGGCACCATCGCGCGCTCGGGCACGACCAGTTTCCTGGAACAGCTTTCGGGCGACGCGGACAAGGACATGTCGCTCATCGGCCAGTTCGGCGTCGGATTTTATTCGACCTTCATGGCGGCCGACCGGGTCGAGGTCGTGAGCCGCCGCGCCGGCGAGAAGCAGGCCTGGCGCTGGAGCTCGGACGGTCGCGGCGAGTTCACCGTGGCCGAATTCGACGAGGAGGGAGCGCCGGCCAGGGGCACGCGGGTGATCGCGCATCTCAAGAAGGACGCGAAGGAATATCTCGAATCCGAACGGTTGGCCCAAATCGTCAAGAAATACTCGGACCACATCGGCCTGCCCATCGTGCTGGAATCGGCGGATCGGGATGGGGACGGGGCCGGGGAGAAAACGCTCAACGCCGCCTCGGCGCTGTGGACGCGGCCGAAAAAAGACATCAGCGAAGAGCAGTATCGCGAATTCTACCGCCATGTCGGGCACGCCTTCGACGAGCCGTGGACCAGCATCCACTTCAAGGCCGAGGGCAAGATCGAGTACACCGGCCTCCTGTTCGTGCCCAAGACGCGGCCCTTCGACCTGTTCGACCCGCAGCGCCGCACAAGCGTTAAGCTTTACGTCAAACGTGTCTTCATCACCGATGACTGCCCGGATTTGGTGCCGCCCTATCTGCGGTTTCTTTCGGGCATTGTCGATTCCGAGGACTTGCCGCTCAACATCAGCCGCGAGATGCTGCAGCACAACCCGCTGATCGCCAAGATCCGCGCCGCATTGGTCAAGCGGGTGCTGGGCGAGCTGAAGAAGAAATCCGAGAAGGCGCCCGACGATTACGCCGAGTTCTGGGAAAATTTTGGTCCCGTACTGAAGGAAGGCATTTACGAGGATACCGACCGGCGCGACGATCTGCTTGTGCTGGCGCGCTTCCGCTCGACGGCTGCCGACGGCCTGATAACTCTTGCCGATTATCTGGGCCGCATGAAGGACGAACAGGAGCATATCTACTACATCGCCGGCGAGGACGCGGAGGCGCTCAAATCCAGCCCGCAGCTCGAAGGGTTCGTCTCGCGCGGGCTCGAGGTGCTGGTGCTGACCGACCCGGTGGACGAGTTCTGGATCCCCTCCGTCGGCGAGTACGAGGGAAAGTCGTTCCAATCGGTAACCAGAGGGACGGCCGATCTCGACAAGTTCGCCGCCTCCGAGGACGGCAAGAAAGCGGACGACGAATCATCGGCCGGCGCGCCCAGCGTCGATATTCTGATCGCGTTGATGAAGCTCGAGCTCAAGGACGCGGTCAAGGACGTGCGCGTCTCGGCCCGGTTGACCGACAGCGCGGTTTGTCTGGTCGCCGACGAGACCGACATGGACATGAATCTGGAACGGCTGTTGAAACAGCATCGACAGCTTGACGAGGGCGCCAAGCGTATCCTCGAGGTCAACGCCGAGCATACGCTGATCCGCAAGCTGGCCGAACGGGCCAAGGAAAACGGCGCGGCGGCCGAATTGGCCGACATCGCGCACCTGCTGCTCGATCAGGCGCGCATCGTCGAGGGTGAGCCCCCGCCCGATCCGGCGGCGTTCTCGCGCCGGCTTGCCGGAATCATGCAAAAAGGGCTCGCGGTTTAGCGAGCCCCGTTCCGATAAATCTGGCCAGAGAAACCCAGGCCGTGGTTAGCGCGCGTTCAGCGGCACCAGCGCGGCGCCCAGAATCGGTCCCAGGCTCTCGTCCTGAACGATCACCACGCAGCCGTCGCGCGCGCCCATCTCGGCCGCCGGCAACGAAATCGGGATCGTGACTTCGGCCCCCTCCCAGGTGCCGATGCGGCTGATCCGCCGCACTACGTTGTAATAGGTGAGCGTCCGCCCCCGGTTTTCGCCACGCTCGATTTTGGTCGTGTGGCTGCGGTCGAACAAGGCCATCCACACGGCCGCCCGCTGATGCCGGTTGGCCGACGGAATTGTGACGCTGAGCCCGCCCTCGTTGTCGCGGGAAAATCGTACGGCGAGTTTCGATTTCTGGCCGGCACGCAGGCCGTCCAGACGCCGTTCCACCGCCGACCGCTTGGTGCCGACCTCATGGACGCGCCCGTCGATTATCATTTGCGGGGTGTAGACGAAGGATTGGCGCAGCGCCCGCGCGTAGGCGCGCTGGCGGCCGGTCGATTCGGCGCTGGCGAAGGAGTCTTTCCAGCCAATGTAATCCCAGTAATTGACATGGAACGACAGCGCGATGACGTCCTCGCGCCCGGCCAGGTCGCCAAGAAAGGCGTCGGCCGGCGGGCAGGACGCACAGCCCTGAGAGGTGTAGAGCTCCACCACGACGGGCTGGGACTGCGCGGCTTTCGCGGCCGGCGACAGGGCCAGGACCAGGGCGAGCCCGGCGGCGAGCCCCACCGCCACCGGTAAACTATAACGTCGTATTAACATTCCGTGGCTAACATAGGGCCGCCATGCCATCACGGGCGAATCACTTGTCGGTGATGGTAATAGCCCGAATTGCGCTGATTTTGCCCGGTTTTCGGCGCTGGCGGAACAATGTGCGGTCTCGTCGAGGAGACGCCTGCCATGGACGAAAATGTGCAGACAGGCGCCCGCAAGGGCGCAACGGTCGGTATCTTCATCGCGGTTTTCACCATCCTCATGGCGATCACCGGCGCCCACGAGGCGTTGGGGCTGGAGTCGGCCGTCTACTACTTCGCGGCGATGCCGCTTTTCGCCTTCGGCGTGGTCAGCGACGCACCGGCCCTGATCCAGTGGGTACTCCTGATCTTCTGGTGGATATCGATCGGCGGCGCTGTCGGCTGGGCGGTATCCAAGGCCGAGGGCGGGCTCTACGTCGCCTCGGTGCTGATCGTGCTCACCGTCGCCGGGCACCTGCAGACGGTATCCGACATCGAACGGGATTTGAGCGGCAACCTGCGCCGCGTCAGCAGCGAGCTCGAAAACTTGATGATCGGCAACTAAGTCCGGTCGGGGCCGTCCCAACCCAAGTCTTCAAAATCCAAAAAATTTGGCAAAGGCCTCGGCCGGCTCGCGCTCGGTAACCAGCGCGTTTTCGGGCGCGGTTTCGTCGGCGTAGCCGAGCGACATGCCGCAGACCAGCGCCTCGGCCTCGGCGATGCCGAGCTCGGCCCGGATCACCTTGTGGTAATGCACCCAGGCGGCCTGGGGACAGGAATCGAGACCGCGGGCGCGCGCCGCCACCATGACGTTCTGGATGAACATACCCATGTCGACCCAGCTGCCGATTTCGAGATCGCGGTCGAGCGTGAAGAACAGCCCCACCGGCGCGCCGAAGAATTCGAAATTACGCGTGAACTGCGCCCACATGCCCGCCTTGTCGCCCTTCACGATGCCGAGCAGCCCGTAAAGGTCCCAGCCGATCTTGCGCCGGCGCGCGAGATACGGCTCGCGCCATTTTTTCGGGTAGTAGTCGTATTCCGCCGATTGCTCGCCACGGTCGCGCGCCGCCAGCACGGCTTTCGATAGAAGCGCCTTGGCGTCGCCGGCCACGGCATAGACGTGCCAGGGCTGGATATTGGTGCCCGAGGGCGCCCGCGCGGCGATGTCGAGGATCTCGCGCACCGTTTCGGCGGACACGGGCTCGGGCAGAAACGCGCGCACCGCCCGCCGCGTGACGATGGCCGCGTCCGCCGCGGACAGCTCGGCGCTGGCCGAGTGGTTGGCGGCCGAATCGCCCACGCTTATGCCGCCTTCATCATGTTGCGCAGGACGTACTGCAATATGCCGCCGTTCTCGTAGTAGGCGACCTCGTCCTCGGTATCGATGCGGCAGAGCAGCGTGATTTCCTCGCTCGACCCGTCCGCGCGGGTGATGCGGCAGGCGACGTCCATGCGCGGGCCGATGCCGCCCGCGATGCCTGTAATGTCGATGGTCTCGCCGCCGTCGAGGCCGAGGGATTTTCGGCTCGTGCCGTCCTTGAACTGGAGCGGCAGCACGCCCATGCCGACCAGATTCGAGCGGTGGATGCGCTCGAAGCTCTCGACGATGACCGCCTTGACGCCCAGCAGCAACGTGCCCTTGGCCGCCCAATCGCGCGACGAGCCGGTGCCGTATTCCTTGCCGCCGATGACCACCAGCGGCGTGCCCTCGGCGCGGTATTTCATGGCGGCGTCGTATATCGGCAGCTGCGCCGCGTCGGGGATGTGCTTGGTAAAACCGCCCTCGACCCCCGGCACCATCTCGTTGCGGATGCGGATGTTGGCGAAGGTGCCGCGCATCATCACCTGGTGATTGCCGCGGCGCGAGCCGTAGGAGTTGAATTCTGGCGGCCGCACCTGGCGCTCGGTGAGGTAGCCGCCGGCCGGGCTGTCCCGCTTGATGGCACCGGCCGGCGAGATGTGGTCGGTGGTCACCGAATCGCCCAGCAATGCCAGCACCCGCGCGCCGGTGATGTCGGCGACCTCACCCGGCTCGGCCGCCATGTCCTCGAAGAAGGGCGGGTGCTGGACGTAGGTGCTGGCATCCCGCCAGTCGTAGGTGCGCCCGGCGGAGGTCGCAATCGCCCGCCATTCGGGTCCGCCCTGGAATACGTCGGCGTAACGTTGGCGGTACATTTCGGGCGTCAGCACCTCGTCGATATAGGCGCCGATCTCGGCGTTCGTGGGCCAGATATCCTTGAGGAAGACGGGCGACCCGTCGCCGGCGGCGCCGAGCGGATCGCTGGTCAGATCGACATTCATCGAACCGGCGATGGCGTAGGCCACCACCAGCGGCGGCGAGGCCAGGTAATTGGCTCGCACCTGCGCGTGGATGCGGCCCTCGAAATTGCGGTTGCCCGAAAGCACCCCGGCCACGGTCAGATCGCCCTCGTCGATGGCGGCGGCGACGGCCTCGGGCAGCGGGCCCGAATTGCCGATGCAGGTGGTGCAGCCGTAGCCCACCAGGTTGAAGCCCAGGGCATCGAGATCGGCCCGCAGCCCGCCGGCCTCGAGATAATCGCTCACCACCTTGCTGCCGGGCGCCAGCGAAGTCTTGACCCAGGGCTTGACGGCAAGGCCCATTTGGCGCGCCTTGCGGGCCAGCAGTCCGGCGGCCACCATAACGCCCGGGTTCGAGGTGTTGGTGCAGCTGGTGATCGCGGCAATCACCACGTCACCGTCGGAGAGCGTGTCGTCCATGCCCGCCAGCGCCACCTCGCGCGCCTCCGGCCGGCCCGAGAGATCGGCCAGCCCGGCCTTGAACGCCTTGGCCGCGCCACCCAGCGCGATACGGTCCTGCGGCCGCTTGGGTCCGGCGAGCGACGGCACCACCGAGCCCAGATCGAGCTCGAGCGTATCGGTGAAGACCGGATCGGGTGTGGCGGCGTCGCGCCACATGCCCTGGGCCTTGGCGTAGGCCTCGACCAGCGCCACGCGCGCCGGATCGCGGCCGGTGAAGGCGAGGTAGCGGATGGTCTCCTCGTCGATCGGGAAGAAGCCGCAAGTCGCGCCGTATTCGGGCGCCATATTGGCGAGGGTCGCCTGATCGGCGAGACTCAGATGGTCGAGCCCGTCGCCATAAAACTCGACGAACTTGCCGACCACGCCCTTGGCGCGCAGCATCTCGACCACCATGAGGACCAGATCGGTGGCCGTCGCACCCTCGGGCAGCGCGCCGCCGAGCTTGAAGCCCACGACCTCGGGCACCAGCATCGAAATGGGTTGGCCCAGCATCGCCGCCTCGGCCTCGATGCCGCCGACGCCCCAGCCGAGCACGGCCAGACCGTTGACCATGGTGGTGTGGCTGTCGGTGCCCACGAGCGTATCGGGATAGGCGATGGTGGCGCCGCCCTCTTCCGACGACCACACGGTCTGGGCCAGATATTCAAGGTTCACCTGATGGCAGATGCCGGTACCGGGCGGCACCACGCGGAAATTGTCGAAGGCCGAAGCCCCCCAGCGCAGGAATTCGTAGCGTTCCTTGTTGCGCTCGAATTCACGCTCGACGTTCGCCTCGAAGGCGCCGGCGGCGCCGAAATTATCGACCATGACCGAATGGTCGATCACCAGATCGACCGGCAAAAGCGGGTTGATCCTCTCGGGGTCGCCGCCCATGGCGACCATGGCCTGGCGCATGGCCGCGAGGTCGACGACGGCGGGAACGCCGGTGAAATCCTGCAGCAGAACCCGCGCCGGGCGGTAGGCGATCTCGCGGTCGCTGCGGCGGTTCTCGAGCCAGCCGGCGAACGCCTTGATGTCGTCCACCGTTACCGTGCCGCCGTCCTCGTAGCGCAGCAAATTCTCAAGCAACACCTTGAGCGAGAAGGGCAGGCGCGAGAGATCGCCAAGCTCGGCCTGCGCCGCCTCGAGGCTGAAATAGTCGTACTTGCGGCCACCCACGTCGAGGGTGCGGCGGGTTTTGAGGGTATCCTGTCCGATCACGGCGAAGGTGCTCCTCTGTGGCGCGGTCGAGGGAAAAGAGCGGGGCTGAATTGAATCTGGGTCGCCGCTGCCGCCGGGGCAACGCGCCGGACTTACACCATATCGGGCGATATCTGTCCAGACCCGCGCCCCCGCGCGGCGCTCAAAACGAGGTAAACCGCAGCAGGACGTAGCCGACGACGAGGCAACCGATGGCGATCAGGAGCCCGAGCACGGTACTGCCGCCGCGCGCGTCGGCGGCCTCCACGTCGTCCTCGACCTTCTTGATTCCCGTCACCATGGCGGCGATCAGATTGTCGCCGGTGAGCAGCCAGTCCATGAGAACGCCGAAGACGTGCAGCAGCACCAGGAGCAGCATGAAGTTGGACACGCCCTCGTGGATTTCCTCGAAGATCTCGCCGAGGATGTTGGGCACGAGAGGATCGAGCAGCGCGCCCGGTTGTCCGCCCGCCGCGACCAGGCCCGTCAGTACCACCGCCCACAGGGTGAACAGCATCAGCACCACCATCCAGCCGCCCAGCGGGTTGTGGCCCAGATAGGTCGGCGGCGAGAATTTCAAAAATTTGATCGCGTGGGCGCGGACCTCGGCCCAGGGGCGCACGAAGGCGGCGAAGCGCGCGTGCTCGTTGCCCGCCACGCCCCAGCCGAAGCGGAAGGCCAGGATCAGCAGCAGCAGATAGCCGGCATAGGTGTGCAGTATGTAGAGCACGCCCTCGTCCTCGCCGGTAAACCAGGCGAAGGCGAATAGCCCCAGCAGCGCCCAGTGAACCGCACGGGTCGGCAGGTCCCAGACCTTGATCGGTCGCATGGACTCGGTCCCCTGTAGACGCCTCACCCTCCGATATGGCGACGCGGGCGGCTGGCGCAACTGGATGGGTTAACCAAATCGAGCTACATTTACGGCGGGACAGAACCACCCGCCAAGGAGCGCTGGGGATGGGGTCCGGGGAAGCCACGGGGATCGGTTTCAAACTGAGCGAACGCGGCGGCGCGCCCGTCGCCCATCTGACCGTCGACAATCGCGACAAGCTCAACATCCTCGACAGCGGCATGATCGCCGCGCTGGGCCGCGCTATCGAGCGCGTGGCGGCGGACGGCGCGGTGCGCGCAATGGTGCTGACGGGCGCCGGCGAACGCGCCTTCATCGGCGGCGCCGACGTGCGCGAGATGGCCGTGCTCGACCCCGCCGGCGCCCGCGAATTCATCACCGGCCTGCACCAGGTTTGCGCCGGCCTGCGCGCCCTGAAGGTGCCGGTGATCGCGCGTATCCAGGGCTATTGCCTGGGCGCCGGGCTGGAAGTCGCGGCTTCGTGCGATCTGCGGCTGGCGGCCGACGACGCGATCTTCGGCATGCCGGAGGTGCTGGTGGGCATCCCCTCGGTGATCGAGGCGGCGCTGCTGCCGCGGCTGATCGGCATGGGCCGTACGCGCGAGCTGGTTCTGACCGGCCGCCGGGTGGACGCGGCCGAGGCGGAATCCTGGGGCCTGGTCCAGCGCGTGGTGCCCGCCGATGGCCTCGACGGCGCGCTCGACGGCTGGCTCGAGGCGATCATCGCCTGCGGGCCCGAGGCGCTGCGGCTGCAGAAGGCGCTGATCCGCGAGTGGGAGAGGCGGCCGCTGGACGAGGCCATCG
>CBDVDY010000081.1:0-11232 GCA_965372875.1 uncultured Alphaproteobacteria bacterium
GCCGCCGCCTGCGCCGCCAGGCGCGGCAACGGCGAAAGCCCGCGCAGATCGTCGAGCCAGGAGATCCCGGCCAGCGCCAGCGCGCTGGCCAGAACCCACCAGGCGCGCGGATCGGATTGCGGCGCCAGCCAGAGGATCACCGCCCAGGCCGTCAGCAGGACGCCCATGACCGCCAGGCCGGCGCCCTTGGGCGTGGGCCGGTCGTGACTGCTGCGCTCGTTGGGGCGGTCCAGGGATCGGCCGCGCCCGAGCGCCGGCAGCAGGACCGCAACCATCGCGGTACTCATTCCGAACACCACGGCGAAGGTGATGGCCAGCGTGGTCATATCCATGCCGCTCTTATAGCCCGTGCCAGCGGGCGGGCACAAAAATTGTCGGGCCGGACAGCCTCCGACCGGGTAGACAATTCCGGCCTTTCGAAGCAGACTCCCCGCCGAGGAGCAACCATGCGATTGCTGAATACTCTCGTTGCGGTGGCGGCGTTCGTTGTTGTCCAATTCGGGGCCAACGCCGCCCAGGCGCGTTCGTGGTTCGAAAGCATCGCCGTCGTCGAAGTCAAAGGCGGCGTGCTGGTTCACGATTTCGCGCGGGACCACAACGAATCCAACACGGTCGATCTGAACGCGGAAATCGTTTTCGGCGCGGACGATTTGTTCGACTTTGGCGACGACACTCTGAATTTCGTGTTCAATCCGCGGATCAATCTCGGCGGGTCGGTGAACACAGTGGGGGAAACCCATCAGGCGTATGCCGGCTTTGACTGGCAGTACCTGTTCGCGAGCGGAATTTTCGTCGGAGGGTCGTTCGGCGCGATGGGTCACACGGGCAACCTGCATCAGAAAACCAGGGCCTGCGCGCCGGCGGAGGGTTGCGGCCTTCCGGGCAATCGGGCGTTCGTCGATACGGGCGATCCTTCGCTCGGCTCGAACGTCCTGATCCGCGTGGCCGCGGAACTGGGATACCGTTTCGAGGGCGGCGTGTCGGTTTCGGTCTTCGCCGCCCACATGTCCAACGGCGGCATGGCCAGCGACAACGACGGCATGGACTTTGTCGGCGTCCGGTTCGGTTACGCGCTCGAGCCCCGTCGCCGTTGACGCTGACGCCGGGCACAAAAAAAGCGCCCGGGAGGGCGCGAACCGGCGTGGCGGCGGCAAGGCGTGGTGACTATGGCAGAAATGGCTTGATCGCTTTGGCGTAGATTATGGAGTTGGCGGCGGTGCAACCCTGGTGCAAATGGTAAGGGGAGTCGAAAAAGCATCTCACCGGGAACCTATGCGCCGCGGGCGAGGAGACGACATGAGCGCCCTGTTCCGTGGCCCAGGCGCGAAACTTGGCGAGCCAGGCCTCACCAACCACGCGGACGCCGACAGCGCTTTCAGGCAGCGCCGGAAAACTCAAAAGCACGACCGCGCCCTTGGCTCGCCACGCGGCGATGATGCGTTCGAGGCGACCAAACCGCAGCGGCGTATCGCCGGAATCGACAATCTTGGGGCCATTCAATCCGACCCGCCAACTCGAACGCTCCTCGACATTGTCCATCATATCGCCCTCGGCCGTAAGGATATCCTCCATATCGAAGCGCGGGTACCTTATGCCGACATATCCCATGAGCCGAATCGCAACCCCGCCGAAGAGGAGCACCGGGCTGCACGTGGTCAGCACCTTGATCCAGCCGGAAAGACCCCCGATGCGGGTACGGTCGTGAGCGATCAGGTAACAGGCTTCGGTCGCCTGCATGTCATCGACCAAGGTGTAGAACTCGTACTCCAGGGGTGCCAGGACGACGTCGCCGGGCCGCAGTTGATCGGCAATGCGTTCGCCCGCATAAAGAGCTAGGCCCCAATGCTGACCGGCATTCGTCACCGGCAGCCCGGTCTCCTCGGCCAACGCCTGGGAATCGATGCTGTAAAGGACGTTGGAGCCCGCGATCACGATCAATTGAGGCGGCCGGTCCGGATCCTCGAGCCGCGCCAGCTTCCAAGTCAGCATGTCGCGCTTGTAGACCAAGATGGACTCGCCGTCGACGAACGTCAGCACGGCGAGCACGGCGATTATCCCCGTGCCCACAAGGCCGCCCAGCGCAGCCACGCACCAATTTCGGAACGTATGGTCGCGACGTGGCGCTGTCGCGCTAGAAATTGAAATAGATGAAGGCACTTGGCACTTCCAAAAGCTTGATCAATACCAATCCCAGGAGTGCGCCAGCCACCGGCGCATAGACAATCCGGCCGCGCGTAGCGCCCACCAGCTGCCTGGTGGTGGGCGCCAACAGGACCAGCCCCAAACCGAGGGCTACCGTGGCCAGGGCGTAGGGTGTTAACACAACCATCTGCGCGAACGTAACCCATTCGGAGGCCCCCGGCGCCATCAACGGCTTCATCTGCAGCGGCAGCACGAAGGCGTCCAAATCCACCATTCGTCGGGCGATGGCGACGGCCTCAACCGGCGAGTTCGCACGAAACGGAATCCAGGCCACCATGACGCAGATAAAGGTGCAGGCCCAGGCCATCGGGCGTGGCAGGGCAAACGGACCGAACCGGCTCCAAATCTGGTGCACCACCAGATACAGTCCGTGGATTGCGCCCCAAATAACGAAGGTCCAATTGGCCCCGTGCCACAATCCGCCCAACACCATGACCAGCATCAGGTTTACCATTGTACGCGGACGCGACCTCCGATTACCGCCCATGGGGATGTAGAGATAATCCCGCAAAAAACGCGACAGCGTCATATGCCAGCGGCGCCAGAAATGCGCCACGGACCGAGCACGATAGGGCGCGAGAAAATTTTCCGGCAGCCGAATGCCGAACATGCGAGCCAAGCCGATGGCAATGTCCGAGTATCCGGAGAAGTCGAAATAGATTTGCAGGCCGAAGGCGATTACCGATATCCAGGCGTCGAGAAGCGTCATCGCGGCGACGTTGCCGAAACCACCATCCGCGACGATCGCCAGACTGTCGGCAATCAGGACTTTCTTGCCGAGACCGATGATCACCAGTGTTGCGCCCAATCGGAGAGCGCCGCTGTCGAGCCGGAACGGATGCCGCCGGGCGAGACGGTGGGCGACCTCGCGATATCGGACGATCGGTCCGGCCACGAGTTGCGGGAAGAAACTCACATAGGTGGCGTAAGTGAGGAACCCGGGGCGGATCGCGCCACCCGCGCGGGACGTATCGATAAGAAAACTGATTTGCTGAAAGCTGTAGAACGATATGGCGAGTGGCAATGCCAGCGATACCTCCGGCGCCGCGACGCCAGTGTCCCGCGCCACGCCCAGAATGAAGTTCGCATACTTGAATAATCCGAGCACCGCCAGATTGAATACGATGCCGGCGGCAAGCCAACCCCGTCCGCGGGCGATACGTCCGGACAGCCACCAATTCGCCGCGATCGATCCGGCGAGCAGCAACAGATGACCAGTCGACGAATAGCCGTAAAATGCCGCCGAAACGAAGACGATCGCGATAAGTCCCGCCGCGCGGCTCTCCAGGCGACGGACCATTGCGACCGCCGCCACCGCAAACGGCAGAAAGATCAGCAGAAATTCGTAGCTGTTGAAGAGCATTCCATCGATGCGTAGTGAGATGCGACCGAAGCGCGCTTGCCGTGGCCACTCCGTAAACTCCGGCGAACCTGGCCGGGACGAGCCGGCGTTGGTGGCGCTACCCGGGCCCGTCGGCCGCCGCTGGGAGACCCGCCACTATGTGCGCGGCTTCGAGCAAATCGTCGGCCACGCGGTCGGGCTGGACGGCTCCGCCCGCTGCGGCATGGGCACCGTACCCCGTGCGAACAAGAATCGTGGTCGCGCCGATTCGCTTGCCGAGTTCGATATCGCTCGCCTTGTCGCCGATGACGATCGAGCGCCGGGGATCGAAGCCGAGCGTGTCCGCGGCCTCTTCGACCAGTTTTGTGTTCGGCTTGCGGCACGCGCATCCCTCGTCCGGATGATGGGGGCAATACCAGATGCCCGCGAGTTCCACGCCCTCGCGCGACAGCAACTCCCGCACGCGCGCGTTGATCTCGGCGAGCCGCGCCTCGTCGAACCGGCCCCGCGCGACGCCCGATTGGTTTGTTACGATTACCAGCTTGTAGCTTAGCTCGGCCATTTGCCGCAGCCCGCGCGCGGCGTTCGGCAGCAACTCGACCTCCTCGGGGGTCGAGAGATAGTCGCGTTCGACGATGACGGTGCCGTCGCGATCCAGAATCACGACTTTCGTCATGGCGTCGATGCTTCGGTCACTGGCCGCGCTACGCCGACAAGGATCGCCGCGATCAGCCACAAGCTCGAATGCCACCATGACTGCCAGATGCCGTAGCTTAGCCCGGCGATCACGAAGGCAGCCGCGAACGTTCCGAATGCCGCCGCTTTGTCGGTGGCGGAATGTTTCGCGCCAGCTAAGGCAATCTGCGCGAGGAAAGCCAACGCGGCCCCCATCAACGCACCCAGCGCCCCGAGCTCCAGCCACAGTTGTAGAGCCGCATTATGGGGGTGCAGCGGGAGCACTTGGGCCAATGAATCGTACGGAGGCATGGTGCAATATTTTGGCATGCCCCCGTTTTCCGTGCGAAGGGACTCGTTGTCCGGGCTCGGCGGCGGCACTGGCTTCGAGGCGCCGGTGGAAATTCGATCGCACGAAACTTCGTACGCTCCTTCGTATTCAAGGTCGCGATCGATATCGACCAGGGCATCGCCCCCTGGAAGCGATCGAGCGCTATCCATTCCCCAGCCGAGGATCGGCCGCCGCCGGATCTGGTCCGCCGTGAACGCCCAAATTTTGCTGCGGTGGTAGACCGAAAACCGGACCGATCCCGGAATGTCGCGCATCCATCCTCCGACGGGGATCGCGTTCGGCAGGACCGGCGCCAGGACGACGGCGAGGACACTCAGGACAGTGATGGCGAGGAAGGCCCGCTTTGGGCCAAAACGGACCAATGCCATCGCCATCCCGCCGACGATCATCGCCAGCAACGCCGATCCCGCGCCAATATACAGGATCAACGCCAGGGACAGCAGGATGAGGACGGCTACCGTCGGCAGCGAATAGCGCCGCGCCGCGATCGCCGCGCCGGGCCAAACGAAAATGGCGAGCACCGCCGCGCCGTTATGCAAATTAAGCATGCGAAACGCCGGATCCAGCGATTCGCTTGGGTGCAAAAGCCCCGTTATCACGCCGCCGGTCACGACTTCCACCGCCAGCTGGACGAGCAGCAGGCACAGGCCGGCCAGGAGGCCCTGGGCGGCCAGCCGGCGCTCCTCCTCGTCCAATCGCAGCGCGGCCCGTAGCAGAATCAATCCGCACAGGCCCAGAGCCGCGATTTTTAGAACGCGAACAAAACTTTGCTCCGGGTCGATCGACCAGAATGTGCTCAAAGCGGCCCAGGCCACGAGCGCGGACACGCAAACCGCAATGGGCCTGAGCGCCGGCGGAATTGCGAACGCGCCATCATACGGCCTGAGGAGCGCGCCCAACGCCCCGAGCATCAGGACGATGACAGCCGCATTCGGGAAATACGCGGCCAGCGCGGGCGTCGCCAGCGGAACCGCCATGGCCATCCGCCGATCGCCCACTGCGCCCGAGAGTCCGCGAAAAGCGCGCTTAATCATGCCGGGATACGGGCACGGGATCGGCGCCGGAGCGCAAGCCTGAATCCCGAGCCCCGCGTTTATGGCCCGCGGCGCACCAGTAGGGGATCGTGTCGCTGAAGACGATTCGATCCAGGCCGGCCTGCTCCATCATCTCCTGTATCTGGGGCCGGCTGAACCGCTTCTCCAGGCGGGTTCCGAACCGGTCCAAGGCCGCGGTGCACATGGTGTAGAGGCTGGATCCGCGGTACGAGGAGAGCGGTATGGCCGAGACCGGAAACCCCAACCGGGCCAACGCAAATGAAATTCGCGCCAGCGGAAAATAGACGAAAAGTGCGATCGCCTGGGTGACCGGTAACCGGACCCTGAATGGCAATCTAGAGACGATCCGCCTAAGCAAATCCGAAGCGCGCCACATGGCGCGAAACCACGCCGGCCGGTTGTCGAGCGCGTAGTACAGGTAAAGCAGAAACGGCGCGCCGGGTTTGAGTTTGGCGACACAGTGCCGGATGCCGGCTTCCGTATCGGGCACATGGTGCAGCACCCCGATCGAATAGCCGAAATCCATGGTCCCGTCGGCGATCGGAACCGAATCCACGGACGCCAGGACAAACTCGCAATTGTCCAGGTCGGCGAGATTGCGCTGGGCCACCCGGAGCGCGCGGTCGCTGGCGTCGATGCAGACGAGGCGGCCCACCCGGGGCGCCGCCAATCGCGCCCATCGGCCGCTGCCGCAACCCATGTCGAAACCGGCTGCGTCCGGCGCAAGTGATTCCCAGGGAAAGATCCGGAAGTAACGGTCGAATTGCTCGCGAAGTTCGGCCGGTTTCAATCCGCTCTGATCGAACCGGCGCCATTCGTCGCCAAACCCTTCGACGGTCTTCCAGTCGACGTTCGCGCTCATTGTCTTGCCCAGAGAAAAAACGCCTCGCGACACATGCTTACCTGTCCTCCCGCGTGAGCCGGAGCCGCAATCCCTCGGCAAAGGGCCGGGGATCGATCCCCAGCCGGTCACGCAACGGGCCTACGTCGAACGACTTGTCTTCGGCGGCGCGCGCGAGCTCATCCGCGTCGACCGGCAATTTCAGCCCCAAAACGGTGGCCGCGCGGGCGAACGAACGCAACAATCGCAGTGGCATGGGGACGATCCAAACATTCTTTCCCAATGCCTCGGCGCAGCATTCTATCATGTTCCGATAGGTGATCGCCTCGGGCCCGGCGATGACGACCGGCGTGCCGACCGCCTTGTCCACGGCAATTGCGGCCTCATACGCGTCGACAACGTCGTCGACGAACACCGGCTGTACGCGGTGGCGTCCGCCTTCGGGCAAGGGCAGGATCACCGGCAACGATCCCGGCCACCGGCGCAGAAGCCGCAGAATTCGATTGACGTTGCGGTCATCCGGCGTGCCGTAGATCATCGATGGGTGCAGCATCACGCCGGCCCGGCCGGAGGCCTCGAACGCGGCTTCACCCCGGCGTACGGCGTCGGCGGCGGGATCGGGCAGCTTCGTGAATTTCCGTGTCGAGCCGGTCAGCACCACGCGGCGGCAGGTGTCCGGCAAGGCGGCCAATATGATTTCCGTGAACCGGGCGTGGGCGAGGCTGACCACGCATTCGGCGCCGGCCAGCGCCGGGGCGATGGTCTCTGCTCGTTCGAGATCGGCGATCGCACGGGCGGCGCGCGAATCCAGCCGATCGAGGCGGGTGGGATCGCGCCCAACCGCAATCACCTCATGGTGCCGGTCGCACAGGCGGACGACCAGAATCCGCCCAGTCTTGCTGGTCGCGCCGAGTAGGCAAATTTTCATGGTCGACCGGCTGGATCGGTGGCCACATCGGCGGTTGCCGCGCGGATATCGAAAATCGGGCCGCGCAATGCCAAACCGAGTCCCAAAAGAAACCATAAATGGCGTTGATACATCACCTCCATGCCGAGCGACGCGCCCGCGAAGACGAACATTGCCGCCAGGATTCCAACGTTCACCGGGCTCCGTTTGCTCCCTTCGGCGGGCCAGAGTGTCCGCAAGCAGACGGCGAAAAACGCCAGGAACAGAGCCAAGCCAACGAGACCAGTTTCGGTCAGCAACCACAAGCCCGTACCATGAATCGTCGAAGGGTCGAGCGCCGACACGCGAGCCTGTTCCCAGAGGAAACCGCCGAGACCGATGCCAAGTATCGGATTGGTCGACCACAAATCCAAGGCCTGCTCGGCCTGCCTCAACCGCAATTCGATACTGCCCGCGCGCAATACCCACAATTGTGGATCGGTAAGTTTGATGAATGAGCTCGGGGTTCGGCTCGCACCCGCGCCGCCCGCATCGGCGCCACCCGCGTCGGCGCCTATGGGCAAGAACGACGCAATATTCGGAGCGTATTCCGTGACCAATACGAGGGACGCGGCTAATACGACGGCCAATCCCAGCCGGCGAAACTTCAGTGCCTTGAGAGCGTATAGGGCGACGAGGCCGACGCCCAGCGCGAGCCACGCCGTTCGCGATCCGGCAAAAACCAGCGCCGCGAGCATCAGCGCAAATCCCGCCGTGTGAACGTGTTTGGCAAACAATTCGCTGTGCCGCATCAAGGGAACCTGCAAGGCCAGCAGCGCGGCGGCGAATACTCCATAGGCATTTGGATTTGCCATGAAGCCTTGCAGGCGCCAGAGACATTCCGGGCGGATCACGCTCAAAATCAGCCATATGTCGGGGAATTCCGCGCGCGCCTCGGGCGAGAAATATAGGCCGAGATAGTCGCAAGTCACGTCCGGCGATAACACGAAATAGCCGGCGCGGGTAAGAAATAGCGTAGCCAAGGCATAGGCGGCGACGCTCCAGCCAAACACTAACAGCGCTTTCAGGAAAACGCGTGGAAAACGCTCTTCATCCACGGATCCGGCGAGCAATCCGAGAATCAGAAACCCCATGAGGACAAACCAGCCGGCGAACTTGTTGACGACCCCCCATAGCTGCCAGTCACCGGTGTACTCGCGGCCGACCAGCAGGGATACGAACATCCACGCACTCAATGCAGCCAACCAGATCCACAATCCCGGCAGCCGGGATGCCGAAACGCCGATCCGGCCGCGGAGGAACGCGATCGCCGCCACGCCCAACGCCACCGGGGCGATCAGGTCGGCCAACACGATGCGCACGAACGTGTCGTAAAAAATCAGCGTCGCCTGCAACTGAAATGCCACGGCTAAACCGATCATGCCTGCCGCGAACCAATATTTGTGCGTCATCCGTTGCCGCGGGGATTCGGGGATGATCATATCGGCCGGGCGAAGACCTCGATGATGTGTCCACGCCGCGCCGCCCCATCGGCGATCCACAACAATATCTGCAACGGTATTGTCAGCCACGGATTCCGGGTGTGGAATACCTGGCTTGGAAGCCAAGTAGTTAGATGTTCGATCCGGAACGAGGAGGTCTTCATCAGGCGCCGAGTGGATGCGACGGTATAGAAATACGGATGGTGAACGGTGTAGGGACCCAAGGGTCGGCGAACCCCGCACGCCCGATAAATAAGGTCGATCGGGTTGATGAATTGCTGCGGGATCTCGAACACCAGAAGCCCGTCCGGGCGCAGCAACGAATGAATTCGGGCCAAATAGTCGAGCGGGTTGATCAAGTGCTCCAGTACGTGGTTCATCACGATCACGTCGTATTGGCCGGGCAACGACCACAGGTCGGAAAGCAAATCTCCGACCAGGATATTGGCTCCGTGGCGTCCCTGGGCGTCGCGCTGGGCCTGTGTCGAAATATCCGTACCGGTCGCTTCGATGCCGCTGCGCCTTGCGGCCACGAGAAACAGCCCGTCACCCGATCCAATTTCCAGCAGCGATTCGGGCTTGCGCCCCATATGGCTGACGATGCGTTTGATGCGCCGGCGGAAATATCTTATCCGCCTTTCTTCGAACTCCGCATCGCCCGGAGCGGCTGGATTGCAGGCATCGGTAAGATAGCTTTCATCGTAGAGCCGGTGGTACCAATCGAGGCTCGGCGTCGGATGCAGCCAAGTCAAATCGCCGTCGCGCAATATTTTCCATCCGGGCGGCAACGACAGGAAATCCTCGATCGCGCGCCAGCGGGTAATTCGGGACCGGTCGACGGCGATCTGCCGTTGCGGCACGCGTTCGTTTTCGCCGTTACGCTCGAGCAAGGCACAACTTCCAGAGTAAGGCGCAATATAGCGTTAAGGTGAGCGACGTAACGAGAGTCAACCCGGCCAGACCCCAGCGGTCAATGACTATGAGATCGCCCGCGAGATTGAGTGCGAAAGCGGCGGCCCCCGCCGCCAGCAGCAGTCGGGCCGGACGCCTCAGCACGACCGCGGCGCGCCACAACGCCAGACTGGCGAGCTGGAACGGCAGGCCCGGGAGCAGTAGCAGGAAGGCCGTGTTGCCGACGCGTGGCCAAGGGGCCCCTGGCATGTCGAATATTGCCGCGAGCATAGGCCGGTGCGCGAGTGCGAGGCATGCGGCGATGCCCGCTCCGCCACATAGCGTGACGACCAGAACGGTCCGGAAACTTCGCGTGAATGCCTCTTTCCGCAGAGCGAGACCTGCCCAATGGGTTGTCAGGACCGGCAATATTGCCCAGGCCATGATGCCACCCGGAATTACGAAAATTCGCTCCATCAGCTCGATCACGCTGACACTTCCGGCCGTCAGTCCTCCAGCCAGGAGGCGGTCAACCAAGGGGTTGAGCGCAATCAGCGCGGCTCCCGCCCATTGCAAATTGAGGTCCCGGGCTGTGATCCCCGATCTCCGTTCGCCGGACGACGTCGATGTGTTGGCGCGAGTCCCGGCGGCGATCGCAAACAGGTAACAGAGGCGCGCCGCTTCGCCGGCGAGATATCCCACTACCAACGCGTGAACACCAAACGTGCCGCGAAACAGGATCAGGCACGAAAGCACCGATATGCCGACAAAGACGGGAGATACCGCGACGTGGACGAAGCGCCGATGCGCGTTCAGCCAGCCCGCCAGGATGCTGCTCCAGGTGCCGAGCAAGAGAATTGGCGAAAGCTCGGCGAACAGCCATTGGACCTGCTTCAGAAGCCGCGCGTCCACGGCGCTCTCCGGTACCGCCGTGGAGCCCGCCAAAAGCATGCCGGCGACCGCGATAGCGGCGGCTGATATTCCGAAACCGGCGCGGATTGAATAGCGCCGGGCATAGGCGGAGTCTTGTTGCGCCACCACGGTCGCAACGTTGGTCTCCAGCACCGGCGTTATCGAAACTGTCCAGAACAGGATGATCGCGGCGGCCAGGAAAAAGGCATCGGTATCCGGCCCGATCCCGAATGCCCGCGCGATGAAGATCGGCACAACGACGGTGAAGGCGCGCGCGCTGCCGCCCGCCACCGCCGTAAGACCCATGTGGCGCAAGATCATCGGCTCTCGCGGTGCAAGGCATCGAATTTTGAAACAAAACGGTCCAGCGAATAATATTTGCGAATCCTCGACCGGGCTCGCCGGCCCCGCTCGACGAGCATCTCTCGCGGTTCAACCAAAATGGCCCGGACAGCCGACGCTAAGGCGTCTGGATCGCGCGGCGGTACGACAAATCCGGTATCGCCGATAATGCGGCTCGCGTCGCCAACGTCGGTGGCAATTGCCGGCAATCCCGCCGCCATTCCCTCCCCTA
>CBDVDY010000082.1:0-11185 GCA_965372875.1 uncultured Alphaproteobacteria bacterium
TCTGGGTGATGTTCTACGGACCCGAGGGCGGCGAGGCTGCTTGAGGCAATGCCGCGTCGGTTCTCGGCGTTAAGAATATTGAAAGGATAGCGGCAAAAAGATAGGGCCGGGTGGCGCTTCCGCGAACCGGCGCCGCCCAGGGGGCGTCCCCAGGGGGAGAATATGGCCGCGTCCGGCAAGAAAATGCTGGAGAAGTATAATCTGCAATCGTTCAAGGTTCTGGTCGCCGACGACGACCGAAACATGCGTTCGATTCTGCGCAGCACCCTCGAAGCGTACGGCTTCCATGACATCGTCACGGTGTCGAACGGTGCGCAGGCCTGCAAGGAGTTCCTGGTCTACCGCGCCGATCTGGTGATCACCGACTGGCTGATGTCGCCGTTGAGCGGTCTCGACGTCGTTCGCTCGATCCGCACGGCGCCCGACAGCCCCGATCCCTACGTGCCGATCATCATGCTGACCGGCTACAGCGACGTGGAGCGGGTTATCGAGGCGCGCGACGCCGGCGTGACCTCGTTCCTGGCCAAGCCGATCACCGCCGGATTGTTGTTTGCCCGGATCATAGAGATCATCGAGAACCGACGCCCGTTCGTCGCCATCGAGAAGTTTTTCGGCCCCGACCGCCGCCGCCGCGACACCAAGATCAAGGGCGAGGACCGCCGCCAAACGGAGCCGCAATATCTTGATTGCGGCGCCGACCAGATGCCGCCCGCGGCGATCGCCGGCGAGGTCGAGAACCTGCGCACCGGCGGCGGCGCGGCCGCGGCGCTCCGCGCGCTTTGACGAGGCGGATGCCGGAGCCATGTCGCTACTGCTGAACCTGCCCAACGTCCTGCGCGAAAAAGCCGATCAACCCGGCGGCCTCAGGCCCGAGGAGGCCATCGAGCGGGCGCGTATCGCCCTGGTCGATTTTCGCGACACCTACGAGGAATGGGTCGCCGAGGATGTCAAGCGGCTGAAGGCCGAATCCGACCGAATCCTGGCGGCGCCGGGGCAAAGCCAGCCGCACATCGAGCGGCTCTACCGTATCGCCCACGAGATGCGCGGCCAGGCGGCCACCTTCGGCCTGCCGTTGTTGACCGAGATCGGCAACTATCTTTGCCGCTTCGTCGAGAAGATGGGCGCGCCCCGGGATCGGGACCTGGAGATCCTCGATCTGCATGTCGAAGCCATGCGCCTGGTGGTCGCCGAGGGCGGCGCGCCGGACGGCCCGGCTACATCGGACATGATGGCGGGCCTGCGCGCCATCGCCGAGAGCGGAAACGGAACCGCCGGAGCCGCCTGAGAGCACGGCGGCCCACTGTTTCCCGAACGCGCCGCGAAATCGCCGGCGGATCGATGGATTCCTTCCGCCGAAAGGGCTAGACTTGTCTCGACGGGTCAGAGAACGACGCCGCGCAAATGGTGCCCGCGATAAAGGGAATGCCAGAAAGGGCGGTTATGGGACTGCGATTTCGCTTCAACTTGGTGTTGACGGCGGTGTTTTTGCTGGGACTGCTGGTCTCGGGGCTGGTTTCCTATGACCTGCTTCAGGCGAACGCGCGCGAGGAGGTCATCCGCAACGCCAACCTGATGATCGATACGGCCCGGGCGATCCGATCCTACACGGTCAATCAGGTGCGGCCGGAGCTGGTCGAAAAGCTGGCGCACACCTTCCTGCCGCAAACGGTGCCGGCTTACGCGGCCACCGAAACGCTGAACCTCCTGCCTGACAAGTACCACGAGTACGCTTACAAGGAAGCGACCCTCAACCCAACCAATCCGCGCGATCGGGCGTCCGACTGGGAGGCCGATCTGGTACGGGCGTTCAAGAGCGACAAGAGCCTGAAGACGCTCACCGGTGTGCGCCAGACTCCGAACGGCCAGTCGCTCTATATCGCCAGCCCGCTCAAGATTTCCAACGAAGCCTGCCTGTCCTGCCACAGCACGCCGGCCAGGGCCCCGCCGACGATGCTCGCGCTCTATGGCGATTCCAACGGGTTCGGCTGGAAGCTCGACGAAGTGGTGGGCGCGCAGGTGGTCTCCGTGCCCATGTCGGTGGCGGTGGCGAACGCGAACCGGGCATTCGTGACCTTCATGGCCTCGCTTTGCGCGGTGTTTCTGGTGCTGTACGTCGTGCTCAACCTGATGCTGGGCCGCATCATCGTGAAACCGATCGCCGACATGTCGCACGCCGCCGACGAGATCAGCACCGGCAATTTCGGCATCCCCGAGTTCCAGGAGATGGGGAAGGACGAGATCGGCCGCCTCGCGGTCTCCTTCAACCGCATGCGGCGCAGTCTGGAACAGGCGATCAAGCTGATCGAGAAATAGGTTTCGTACGCCATGATCGAACGCGCCGGCCGGACCGTCATCTGCAGCGTCGTGTTTATAGACATCGTCGGCTATTCGAAAACGTCGGTTTCGCGGCAGCTTGCGATGAAGGCGCGGCTGAACGAGCTGCTCACGCAGGCCATTGGTGGGGTGGCCGAATCCGAGCGCCTGATTCTCGATACCGGCGACGGCGCGGCGCTTTGCTTCCTGGGCGATCCGGAGGATGCGCTTTTCGTCGCGACGGCGGTGAACGACGCCGTCAAGTCGGAGGCGGGGGAAGCCACGCAGACCCTGCGCACCGGCATCAATCTCGGCCCGATCAAGGTCGTCACGGACCTGAACGGACAGCCGAACGCCGTCGGCGACGGCATCAACGTGGCCCAGCGGATCATGAGCTTCGCGGGAGAGAACGAAATTCTCGTCTCGCGCTCCTATTACGAAGTCGTGGCGCGGCTGAACGAGGGCAACGAACGGCTGTTCCGATACCTCGGAATCAAGAAGGACAAGCACGTGCGCGAGCATCAGCTTTACGCCTTTGGGCTCACGGGCTGCGGCGCGGCCTCGGTGGCGGACCCGGAAACGGATTCGGCATCGGACACGGAGGCGCCGGCGGCCGAATCCGCCCTGACCGCGTCCGACCTCGCCGAGGCGGAGCGGGGACTCGCCGAACGCATCGGCCCGCTGGCCGGAATTCTGGTCAAGCGCGCGGCGGGATCGGCCAAGGGTCGCGGCGACTTTTACCAGACCATCGCAGCGGCGATTCCGGACGAAGCCGACCGGGCTTCCTTTCTCACGGATTTTTCCGCGCAGGTCCCGTCGGCGGCCGCGGACACCGAGGCGCCGCCGGACCCGACCGAGAGCCCGGCGTCCGGCCAGACGCCGATCACCGCGGCGGCGCTGAAGGCGGCCGAATCGCGGCTCGCCAATCATATCGGGCCGCTCGCCGGAATCCTGGTCAGACAGGCGGCGGACGAGGCCCAGGGTCTCGAAGATCTCTATGCCAAACTGGCGGCGCATATCGCCAACGCCTCGGAACGCAAGCGCTTCCTCGCGGCGGCCGAGGCCGACGGCTAACGGCAGGCGCCGGACTGCTCAGGCCGAGAGCGTGGAGACCCGCACCTCCTGCATGGTCTCGAGGCCCTGCTTCATGTGGTATTTGATGAAGTCGGCCATCTGGGCGGGGCTGGTGTTGGTTTTGTCGGGGAACATCGCGTCCCAGACTTTCATCTTGACGGTCAGGCCGCAAAGCGTGCCGCCGATGAATTCGTGGTGGCCAACAATAGCGCGTTCGACGTCGCGGAACGCCTGCGCCGAGAGGTCTTCCCAGATGTCATTGGAAAGCTGCCCGATCGCCTTGAAGCGGCCGGTGATGGCGGCGGTGAGCTCGTTGACGTCGTTTTCGACGCTCGTGCAGATCGCCATCAGATCCTCGTCCTTCTGCTGCAACTCGTTGGACCGGACCGTGTCCATTATGGCGAGGAAATCGCCGATGATCGGCGCGAGCTCGTCGAAACAGCGGCGAAGAAAGGCGAGCGACATCAGTGTGTCGCCATAATTCTCCAGGAACCGCGGCACCGCTTCGACCCCAAGACCAAGTTCGGTCGCCATCACCGCGAGCCGCTGGCGCACCTTGGCATGGTCTGGATCCGCGAACAGCGCGAACAAACCTTCGGTGCTTTCGATCTCGATCGCCTGGTCGCCGTAAATCCGCGAGATCAGCGGCCGGGTGAAGGTGGTCACGTACTCGCCGAGTTGCCCGGTTTCCTCGGCCGACAGTTTCAGTTCGGCCTGTTCGTCGACGGCTAATTCCAGATCGCGAAGCAGCCGGCGCAGGCTGTAGATGTCGAAGCTCGGCAGGGCGCCGATCCGGCGCAGAAGCGGCAGGTCCGGGTGCGGCTCGTCCTCGGACCAGCCGAAATATTGCGGCAGGTCGCTGATATCCACCTGGGCGCTACGTGTCCGGCGCACGGTAAAGACCTCGATGACGCTCTGGAGCCCGTGGTTCTTGACCATCTTCAGCTCGCGCAGGGACGCCGTTTCGAGCGGCACGAGAGAGAGCGGCAGGATGTGTAGCGCGTCCATGGTGCGCCGCACCGTCGCCGGCGTCTCCATCGATACCCATTTCGGGTCTTGCAAGCCCATCGACCGTTTCCGATTCGCGCGGATTGTCCCGACTTTAATATTCCGGCAAGTTTCCTGACATTTGATGAACATTTGCCCGGGACGGCGCCTGTTTGGCGCGCCAAAATCGGATGATTTTTGGGTAAATCGGGTCGCCCGCCGGCGTCAAAACCGGCTCCGGCGGTGGCCGCCCGGAATCGTACGCGGGCCGCGCTGGCGCGGAGTCCGGCACCGCGCTATGGTCGTCGGCATGAGAGGACGCAGACAGGCCGCCCAGGACGCCCGCGCCGCCGAAGCCGATTTCGGCTTTCGCCGCGTCCCCGCCACGGACAAGAAGCCGCTCGTGGCCGGCGTATTTTCCAGCGTCGCGCGGCGCTACGATCTGATGAACGACCTGATGTCCGGGGGCGTGCACCGGCTGTGGAAAGCGGCGATGATCGACTGGCTGGCACCACGCAGGGGCATGCGCCTGATCGACGTCGCCGGCGGCACCGGCGATATCGCTCTGCGCTTCCTCGAACGGGTGGATGGACCCGAGGCCGAGGCGGAAAGCGCTTCGCGCGTCACCGTCTGCGACATCAACCCGGCGATGCTGGAGGTGGGCATGGGCCGCGCGCTCGACCGCGGCGTCGTCGCCGGCATCGACTGGGTCGCTGGCGACGCCGAGGCGTTGCCGGTCGGCGACATGAGCGCCGACGCCTACACCATCGCCTTCGGGCTCAGGAACGTCACCCATCTCGACCGCGCGCTGGCCGAGGCGCGGCGCGTGCTCAAACCCGGCGGACGGTTCCTGTGTCTTGAGTTCTCGCGCGTGGCGCTGCCGCTCCTGGGCGAGCTGTACGACCGCTATTCCTTCGCAATGGTGCCGGCGTTGGGTGAGTTGGTGGCCGGCGACCGCGGGGCCTATCAATATCTGGTCGAAAGCATCCGCCGCTTCCCGGCGCAACATGAACTGGCCGCCATGATCGCCGGGGCCGGGCTCGACCAAGTCAAATTCCGCAACCTCTCGGGCGGCATCGCCGCCATGCATTCCGCCTGGCGAATTTAGGCCGCGCGGAATCGTTCGTCGATTCGTAACGCCACAAGACCGCAATTCATGCTCCGCTCCGCCCGCAATATCGTCCGGCTGGTCCGCATCGCCCGCACATTGGCGCGGCACGACGCGCTGTTTCCGCTTGAGCAGCTCGGCGTGGCGCCGGCGCTTATCGCCGCGGTGGGGCTGATCTGGCGCCGGCGCGTCGGCACGGACAGGCGGCCCGGCGAACGGCTGGCGGCTTCGCTCGAGGCGCTTGGCCCCAGTTTCATCAAGCTCGGCCAGGCGCTGGCCACGCGGCCCGACCTGATGGGCGAGGAGGTGGCGGCCGATCTCTCGTCGTTGCAGGACCGGCTGCCGCCCTTTGCCGGGGCGGAGGCCCGCGCCACCATCGAAACGCAATTGGGCGCGCCGGTCGAGGATTTGTACGATAGCTTCGAGGACATTCCGGTCGCCGCCGCCTCGATCGCCCAGGTGCATTTCGCGGTCACCAAGGGCGGTGCCGGCGAAGGCGGCGACGAAATCGCGGGCGAGGAGGTCGCGGTCAAGATCCTGCGCCCGGGGATCGAGGACGCGTTCGCCCGCGACCTCGACCTGTTCCACTGGCTGGCCGGGCTGGCCGCCCGCGCGCGCCCCGATCTGCGCCGGCTCAAGCCGGTCGAAATCGTCGACACCTTCGCCGAGACCGTGCGCACCGAGATGGATTTGCGCATGGAGGCGGCGGCGGCCTCGGAACTGGCCGAGAATTTCGCCGGCGACCCCAGCTTTCATGTGCCGCGCGTGGACTGGCGGCGCACCGCCCGGCGCGTGCTGACGCTGGAGCGCATCGCCGGCATCCGCATCGACGACCGCGAAGCACTCATCGCCGCCGGGCGCGACCCCGACAAGGTGCTGGCGAACGCCGCCCAATCGTTCTTCCGCCAGGTCTTCCGCGACGGCTTTTTCCACGCCGACCAGCACCCCGGCAATCTGTTCGTGACCGAGGGCGACGCCATCGTCGCCGTCGATTTCGGCATCATGGGGCGGCTCGACCGGCGCACGCGCGCCTATCTCGCCGACATGCTGCTGGGGTTCCTCACCGGCGACTACCGCATGGTGGCCGAGGTGCATTTCCGCGCCGGCTTCGTGCCCGCGGACAAGTCCGTCGACGCCTTCACCCAGGCCTGCCGCGCCATCGCCGAGCCGATCATGGGACGGCCGCTGAACGAGATATCGCTGGCCCGGCTGCTGGGTCTCTTGTTCCAGGTGACCGAGGCGTTCGAGATGGAAACCCAGCCTCGGCTCCTGCTGCTGCAGAAGACCATGCTGGTGACCGAAGGAGTGGGACGGACGCTCAATCCCGCGGTCAACATGTGGGAGCTCGCCCGTCCGCTGATCGAGGACTGGATGCGCGAGAGCCGGGGTCCGGAGGCAAGGGTGCGCGCGGCGGCGGTGGATATTTCCCAGGCGGTCGAACGCCTGCCGTCGATCGTGGCCGACGCCGAAGCGGCGCTGGCGCGCTATCTCCGCGACGGGGCGGCGGACGGCCAAGGCCACGGGTCGGGCCGGAATACCGCCGGAGGGACCCGCCTATGGCCAATTTGGCTGGCCTTGGCGGTCCTCGCGGCGGCGATTGTGGCCGGAATGTGAACGCCCCGTTAACTCCCGGCGCGCTCCAATCATCCCTTGCGGAATTCGGGTCGCGACAGTACCTTAATCACAGAAAACTTGCGTAAATTCAGCCGAGAGAGATCATGCTTGCCGGAAAGCGTGTCCTGCTGATCGTCGCGGGCGGGATCGCCGCCTACAAATGCCTGGATCTGATCCGCCGCCTGCGCGAGCGCGGCGCCTCGGTGCGCTGCATCCTGACCGAGGGCGGCGCCCAGTTCGTCACGCCGCTGTCGCTGGCCGCGCTGAGCCAGGAAAAGGTCTACCAGGATATCTTTTCGCTGACCGACGAGAGCGAGATGGGGCACCTCCGGCTGTCGCGGGAAGCGGACCTTGTGGTGGTGGCGCCCGCGACCGCCAACATCCTGGCCAAGATGGCCAACGGCATCGCCGACGATCTGGCCTCGACCGCGCTTCTGGCCACCGACAAGCGGGTGCTGGTGGCGCCGGCGATGAACACGCGGATGTGGGAGAACGAGGCGACAAAACGCAACGTCAAGACGCTGGCGGAGCGCGGCATAATTCGCGTCGGCCCGAATTCCGGCGCGTTGGCCGAGGACGAGAGCGGCATCGGCCGCATGGCCGAGCCGGCCGAGATCCTCACCGCGATCGAGCAGTATTTCGGCGCCGGCGCGCCGCTTTCCGGACGCCGCGCCCTGGTTACCAGCGGCCCGACGCACGAGGCCATCGACCCGGTGCGCTACATCGCCAACCGCTCGTCCGGCAAGCAGGGCCACGCCATAGCAAAGGCGCTCGGGCGGCTGGGCGCGGCGACGACGCTGATCTCCGGTCCGACGGGCGAGCTCGACCCGCCGGGGGTGGACGTGGTGCACATCGAATCGGCGCGCGAGATGCGGGATGGCGCGCTCGCCGCCCTGCCGGCCGACGTCGCCGTCTGCGCCGCCGCGGTCAGCGACTGGCGCCCGGTCAGCGCGGCCGGAAAAAAGATCAAGAAAGGCCGCGCCGGCCCGCCTTCCCTCAAGCTTGCGGAGAACCCGGATATCCTGGCCGAATTGGCGGCGGCGGGAAACCGGCGGCCGCTTCTGCTGATCGGCTTCGCCGCCGAGACCGACAACGTGGTCGCCAACGCGCAAAAGAAACGCGCCGCCAAGGGCTGCGACTGGATCCTGGCGAACGACGTCTCGGCCGGGACCGGCACCTTCGGCGGCGACGCGAATACCATCCACCTGGTCGACGATTCGGGCGTCGAAAGCTGGCCCAGGCTGTCCAAGGATGAGGTCGCCGAACGTCTCGCCGAGCGCATCGCCGTCCATCTCGGGACGCCTTCATGAGCGAGCTTGCCGTGACGCTCGCGCGGCTGCCGCACGGCCAGGGGCTGAAGCTGCCGGAATACGGCACCGACCAGAGCGCCGGCATGGATCTGCTGGCCGCAATCGAGGCCGAGCTGGTGCTGGCGCCTGGCGGACGGGCGCTGGTGCCGACCGGCATCGCCATCGCCCTGCCCGAAGGGTACGAGGCACAGGTGCGGCCGCGGTCGGGGCTCGCCCTCGAGCACGGACTCACGATTCTCAACAGCCCGGGTACGATCGATGCGGACTACCGGGGCGAGATAGGTGTCATCCTGGCCAACCAGGGTGAGGCGGCGTTCGCCGTTACAAGGGGTTTGCGGATCGCCCAGTTGGTGATCGCGCGCGTGGCCCGCGTGGCGTGGCACGAGGCCGATACCTTGCCCGCGAGCGCCCGGGGCGCCGGCGGCTTCGGATCGACCGGGATCGATGCGGCGGACGCCGCGGGCGGCGCCGTGGCTGGCAGCGGCGCGCCAAGGAGCGGCGGCTAGATGCTGGGATATTCGCGAAAGCTCCTGTACGCCATCGAGGCGGTGATCGACATCGCCTACAACACCGGCGGCGACCCAGTGCGGAGCGGCGAGATCACCCGCCGCCAGGGCATCCCGCGGCGCTACCTGGAGCCGGTGCTGCAACAGCTCGTGCGCGCCCGCATCCTGGCCGGCGTGCGTGGGCCGCGCGGCGGCTACCGGCTGGCGCGCGAGCGGCGGCGCATCACCGTCGGCGACATCGCCCGCGTCGTGCGCACACTCGAGTCGGGCGAGTCGGGGAACGAGGAGTGTTCGCGTTCGGACCTCGGACAGCGGATCGTCGAGCCCCTGTGGCGCGAGTTGCAGGAAGAGACCATGGCGCGGCTCGACGAAATCAGCATCGAGGATCTGTGCCTGCGCGCGCGCAACGAGGGCGTCGATTCGGAGGCCTTCAAACGCCTCGATTACACGATCTGAGGACGCGGCATTGGGCGATCCCGAGGAAGCGACAGAAGCACTATCCGCCACGTTCCGCGGCCGCATCCACGACAGCATCCTGGAAACCATCGGCGCCACGCCGATGGTCTACGTGCACAAGATGGCCGCGGCGGCGGGCTGCGTGGCCGAAATCGCCGCCAAGTGCGAGTTCTTCAACCCGCTGGTCTCGGTCAAGGACCGCATCGGCCTGGCCATGGTCGAGGCGGCCGAGCGCAAGGGCCAGATCGGCCCCAATACGGTGCTGATCGAGCCGACCTCGGGCAATACCGGGATCGCGCTCGCCTTCGTCTGCGCCGCCAAGGGCATCCGACTCATCCTCACCATGCCGGCGTCGAGCTCGATCGAGCGCCAGAAGATGCTCAAGCTGATGGGCGCCGAGCTCGAGCTGACGCCCGCCGAGGACGGCATGAACGGCGCCATCCACCGGGCCGAGACGATACAGAAACGGCTGCCCGACGCGATCATCCTGCAGCAATTCTCAAACCCCGCGAACCCGGAAGCGCACCGCCGCACCACGGCCGAGGAAATCTGGCGCGATTCGGGGGGACGCGTCGACGCGGTGGTCAGCGGCGTCGGCACCGGCGGCACCATCACCGGCATCGGCGAGGCGTTGAAGCCACGCCGGCCAGGGCTCAGGCTGATCGCGGTCGAGCCCGAGGACAGCCCCGTGCTCTCGGGCGGCCTGCCCGGACCGCACGCGATCCAGGGCATCGGCGCCGGCTTCATCCCCGAGGTCCTGAACGTCGATCTGATCGACGAAATCATCCGCATCGGCAACGAGACCGCCATGTCCACGGCGCGGGACGCGGCCCGGATGGAGGGCCTGCCGGTCGGGATTTCGTCGGGCGCGGCGCTGGCCGCCGCCCTGGAGGTAGCCGCGCGCCCGGAGATGAAAGGCAAGCTGGTGGTCGTCATCCTGCCGTCCTTCGCCGAGCGCTACCTCTCGACGCAGCTGTTCGACGGGTTGTAGTATTTGTCGTGATGGAAATCACCGACGCCCAACTGCACCGCTACGCACGGCACATCATCCTCGACGAAGTGGGCGAGGAAGGGCAGGCGAAGCTCTTGGCCGCCAAGGTGCTGGTGGTCGGCGCCGGCGGGCTGGGCGCCCCGCTGATGCAGTATCTCGCCGCCGCCGGCGTCGGCCACATCGGCGTGATCGACGACGATGTGGTCGAGCTTTCGAACCTTCAGCGCCAGGTGATCCACGCCACCGGGAATCTGGGCCGGCCCAAGGTGGAAAGCGCCGCCGAGGCGGTGGCCGCCATCAACCCCGAAATCGCGATCGAGGCGATCCACGCGCGGCTCGACGCGACCAACGTTGCCGAGCTGATCGCCCGTTACGACGTGATCGCCGACGGCAGCGACAATTTCGCCACGCGCTATCTGTTGAACGACGCCTGCCATCTGGGGAAACGGACGCTGGTCTCCGCCGCCTTGCTGCGCTTCGAGGGGCAGCTCTCGACCTTCAAATCGTTCGAGCCGGGCGAGAACCCGTGCTACCGCTGCATCTTCCGCGAGCCGCCGGCCGCCAATCTGGTGCCGCGCTGCGAGGAGGCCGGCATCTTCGGCGCCGTCGCCGGCGCGGTCGGCTCGCTACAGGCGGCCGAGGTGTTGAAGGAAATTATGGGGCTGGGCGAGTCGCTCTCGGGCCGGCTGGTGCTCTACGACGCCCTGGCGGTGAGCTTCAACAGCATAAAGATCAAGCGCGACCCCGGCTGCCCGCTGTGCGGCGAGAGTCCGAGCATCACCGACCTGTCGAGCCACGCGGGTTGAATTCAGAGCCCGGCAATACC
>CBDVDY010000083.1:0-10897 GCA_965372875.1 uncultured Alphaproteobacteria bacterium
ACAGCGCCGGCTCGGGCAGCGACGACACCGTCATCGCCGGGCTGCAATGGGTGGCGGACAACGTCGCCGCGTTTTCGCCGCCGATTCGGGTGGTGAACATGAGCCTCGGGCGCGCCGGTTCCTGCGGCGCCAAGGAGTGGCCCGACCCGCAGGCGGCCGGCCCCGACAACCCGCTGCTCAGGACCGTGATCCAGGATTTGTCCGGCCTCGGCATTGTCGTCGTCACGTCGGCCGGCAACAGCCGCGGCGCGGAGGTTTCCGACATGGTGCCTTCGGGCTGCGCCGAAACATTGGCCGTCGCCAGCACCACCGCCGAGGACGGCAGGAACAAGTGCAGGAAGCTGTCCGGCTTCATCCCGGCCGACACCGCCTCCTATTTCACCACCGACGGCGCCTTCGTCGACGGGATCGGCGTGACCATCTCGGCGCCCGGCGAGCAGAAGGAGGACAACACCTGCGGCACGATCCAGTCGAGCGGCATCCTCTCGCTCAACCTGGGCGGCGGAACGACGCGGAAATCGGGCACCAGCATGGCCGCCCCGCACGTCGCCGGCGTTACCGCGTTGATGATGGGCGCGGACGGCACCCTCTCGACCGAGGATGTGCGGACGGCGATTCGCACCCACGCCGACGGCAGGGACTCGATGCCGCTCGATCATCCTTACATCTCGGAGACGCTGGACGGCGAACTCGAAGGCGTTCTCTCGGCCTGCGGCGCGCTCGGGCTCTGCTGATCCGAACGCGGGTGGGCGGTCCTACTCCGCCGGTTTCTTGTCGGTGGCCGGCGCCGGCTCGGCCTGCTCCTCGGGCGGCCGGGTACGCGCCGGCTTGGGGACCGGCAGCGGCGGCGCGACGATGCGGCTCAGCTTTCCGACCTTGCTCAGGCGCCGGCGCAGCTCTTCGGTGACCCGGCGCGCCTCGGTCTGGTCGCGCACCACGCGCGGGGTGATCAGCACCAGGAGCTCTGTCCGCTTTTCGATCTCGTTCGTCGTCCCGAACAGCGCACCGATGATCGGAATATCCGAGAGGAACGGAATACCGCTCTTCTTGAAATCCTTGGTCTCCTGAATGAGTCCGCCAAGGGCCACGGTCTCGCCGCTCTGCACCGCCACCGAGCTTTTGATCTTACGCTGGATGATGGTCGGCGAATCGATCGTCGAGGTGGTCGTCGCGGTGACGCTGCTCACCTCCTGCTCGATGTCCATGATCACCAGCCCACCCTTGTTGACCCGGGGGGTGACGCGCAGGATCACGCCGGTGTCGCGAAATTCGACGTTATTGACGATGGGCGCCGCCGGGTCGGTGACGCTGACCGCCGACTGGGTGGCGATCGGCACCTGATCGCCGACCTGCAATACCGCCGTCTGGTTGCCGAGCACCATCAGTTGCGGAGAGGAGATGATGTTGAGGTCGGTGATTTCGGAGAGCGCGTTCAGGACCACGCGAACGTCGCCGCCGGCGAATAGATACGAGAATCCCGGAAATATTCCGGCTACCGTACCGGTGGCCACGCTGGACAGGGTGAACTCGGAGCTGTTCTTCTTGAAGAACCACTGCAGGCCGTATCGCAGATCGTCGTTCAGCGTGACCTCGGCGATGGTCGCCTCGATCAGCACCTGAAGCGGCACCACGTCCAGCTTCTTCAGCGCGTCGCTTACCATCCGGTAATCCGCGGCGCTGGACAGGATGACCAGCGCGTTATTGGCTTCGTCGGCGATCACCCGGATATTCCCTTCGCCGGCGAATTCCACCGACCGCGGCGGGCTGGACTCGCGGCCCGTCACCGCGCCCGAGGCGGGCCGGGCCGCCGCCGGGGCCGCCGCGCCGGCGGTCTGGCGTTGCGTCTGGGCGCCGGCCGGTGGTCTCGCGGGCGCCGCCGAAACTTCCCTGGGCCGCAGGTTGGGCGCGACCTCTCCCGGCGCCGGCGCCGCCGCATCCTCGGCGCCGAATATTTGTCCCAGGATCGCGGCCAGATCGGCCGCCTTGCCGTTCTGGACGCTATAGACGAACAGGCGCCGGCCACCCTCTCCGCCGCCGCGGTCGAGCCGCTCGATCCAGGTTTCGGCCCGCGACAGGAACTCCTGGCGCGGCGAGATCACCAGAATGGCGTTCAGGCGCTCGATCGGCACGAACCGGACGAGCCCGGCCAGCCGCTCGTCGCCACCATCGCCCAGGACTTTTTCGAGCTCCTCGGTCACGGTCTTGGCGTCGGCGTAGTCCAGCGGGAACAGCCCGAACGAGGTGCCCGCCAGCCAATCGACGTCGAAGATTTCGACCGTTTCCAGAAGCGTCTGGAGATCGGGTCGCGAGGCGGCGAGAATTAAAAGGTTGCGGGCGGTATCGACCCGAAGAATGCTGCCCTTCTGCGCCAGCGGATCGATGATCTTCGCCATTTCGGCGGCCGATATGTATTGCAACGGCACGATCTGGATGCCGAAGCCTCGATCTTTCTTCGGCCGCCGGAGCCCGATCCCCAGCGATTCGGTCTGCCGCGCCGCTTCGGTCAACGGCACGATCTTGTATAGGCCGCCCGAACGCACCATCGTGGCGCCGTTGACGTGGAAAATGCTCTCCAGCGTCGGCAACAGCGCCTCGCGCGACAGGGGCCTGCTGGTCTGGACGGTGATCGTGCCCTTGACCTTGGAATCGATCACATAGTTGAGCTTTAGGATATCGCCCAGGATGGTCCGCACCACCTCGCGTATGTCGGCGTTGGCGAAGTTGAGCGTTATGTCGCCGGCCGGCGTGGTTTCCGCTTCGGCGATGGATCGCGGGCGCTTGACGAAGGTTCCGGTGCCGGGAAAAACCGCTGATTTTGCCGCCGCATCGTTGTCGCCCTCTTCGGCCACGGGGGTTCTGGGACCGCCGGTATCGAGCGGCGCGGGGCCGGTCGCGTTCGCCGCCCGCGCGGCGACCGTCGCCGCGGAAATGGCGGCGGATTTGCCGCCTCCGCCAACCTTTGCCGTCTCACAAGAGGATAATATTAAAACCGTCGATGCCGCGGCAACCGACAATAATATTAGGCGCTTCATGTGCCCTGCTATCTGCCATCTTGGCTTTATTACTTATCGCTGGGGCACCATTACGGCACTCCCCCCTGTTCCATGATTAGCGCAAGGCTGCTGAAAAATAAAGAGATTCGCGCGGCCGGCCGCGAATAAAACCATACCGCCAAGCGGCGTGATCCAGTATTTCCGCCTATTTCGGGCGGATGCGAACGATTTCCGCCGATTTCGGGCGGATACGGACGATTCCGGCTATTTCGGGTTGATGACCCGTGGTTTTTTTGCCCCGGGCTTGCGCCGCGGCCGCTTGGTTCTCGGTGCTGGCTCGGTCCGGTCCTTGAGTATAAGGTCTTCTTTTGTCTTGCCTTTCCTGATGGTTACCCGGTTCGGCATGATGTTTTCGATGTGCCAGCCATCGACCTGCTGCCCGACATTGACGCGAAGATAGTCGCCGGCGCCGCCGCGCCGGATCAGGGCCATGCGCTCGCCGTCCGAGATGAGGACGCCGATCAGGGTAAAACGGCTCGGCGAAACGACTTGAACCTTGGCGGGCGGCGGCGGCGTTTCGATCGGGCGGCGGGTCGGGTTGAACAGCGTGCGCCCCGCTATCTCCGCGAATTCGTCGAGCGGCGGCATTTCGAGGTCGGCGGACCGGGCGGCCGGCCGCGGTGCCGGCTCCTGCTCGACGGCGGCCGCGGGTCGTGCCGCCGCAATGTCGTCGCCGCCGAATACGATGCGTTCCAGCACGGGCACGTCTTGCCGCTCGAGATAAACGCCATAGCCCAGCGCCGCGCAGATCACCACGAGGAGCAGGGAAGGCCCGCCATTCCGTCCGGCCCGCGCGATCATTGATTTTGCGCCCGCATGTAGCCGTGCACGTCGTAGCGGACCCGAAGCACGCCTTGCGCGGCAGTGACCTTCGTCCGCCGGCGCTTCGAAATCCTTGGCGCCCGTATCTGGACATTGCCCAGGAAAAGATACGGGTTGGCCGATTCGATGGCGTGGAAGATTTGGGTCGTCGCTTCGACTCCGGCGCTCATGTTGACCCGGATGGTCACGCGCCGCCATTCCTTCTCGTCCTCGTGCGGCAGCAATTGCGTGCTCTTCAACGCGCCGCCGCTGGCGGAAATGATCGTTTTGACGTCGTTCTGCAGACCGGCGGCGACGATTTCGGTACTGCTGCCCTCGAGGAAGCGGCCCGTAGCGGCGCGCGCCCGCCGCGCCCGCTCAAGCGCCTTTTCCAAGGCTTCCCGGCCGCCGGCGACGCGGCGGTAACGGGTCAGAAATTCGTTTGCCTGGGCGATGCCTTGCCGATAGCCGGCGAATTTGGCCATCACGGGCTGGGCCAGGAACAGCCAGAGCGCGGCGAGCACGGCGATCAACAACGCCAATGCCAGGATCCGGCGCACGAGCAGTGACATCGCCATCATCGCGCCGGTTCCTCGAGCTCGAACGAAAGGCTGAAGCGTTCCAGCCCGGTTCTCGAATCCTGCGTGACCGGCGAGCGGAATCCCGGCGTCTTGAAGATCGGCGAGGCGTCGATCAGCGCGATCAAGGTGGACGCGGCGGCGGAGTAGCCCGTCACCTTGACGCCGTCTTCCTTGACCTCGACTTCGCTGACCCAGGTGTCGTCGGGAATGAGGCGGGTGAGTTCGTCGAGAATTCGCAGTGTCGGCGGCGCGGCCCGCTTGCGGTCGACCAGGAAATTGCCCTCTTTTTCGAGCCGGTCCATCTCCTCGCGCAGGTCCATCACCGCGCCCGCCTCTTGCCTGGCCGCGGCGACCTGTGCGGCCAGCGATTCCGCCCCGATCCGGTAGCGTTCGAGCGGCAGGTAGACCGCCGCGCCAAAGAGCACCAGCGCCAGCAACGCGAGCATCAGGTTGAATGGCCGCCAGCCTCGTCCGGCTTCGGCGCGGCGGGCGTCGTGGATCAGGTTGAGCCGCGGCTGCGCGCCGCCCTCGCCATCGGCGACATCGACGATATCCGGCGCCAGCCCCAACGCGGCGGCGCTGTCGACCGCCGAATCGACCACCGTTCTCGGCACCACCGTGAGGTCCACGCTCAGCCGCTCGGTCTCTACGTCGCGCACGCCCGCCTCGTAGTCGAAATAGATTTCGTCCTGGGTAAAGGGCGTTTGCCGGTCGATCTGGTAGCGCAGCGCCTGGCGCAGGTCGGACTCCGCCGCCAGCGGCAGCACCAGCGTTTTACGCAGCCCTTTTTCGGCGGGCAGCCTGACCGCGATCCGGGCTTTCCGCAGGTTGACGCCGGCGGCCAGTTTGCGCGCCTCTTTTCGCAGCGCGCCCGGGCTCGCGCCGTCCGTATTCATTCTGCCGAGTTCGCGGCTGCGCCCGCCGGCACAGGAGCGGAAGACCACCTGTCCGTCCGCGAGGTCGAGCACGAGAAACCGCCCGTTCCCGCGCAACGCCCGGCGCACGGCCGGCGGCACCAGCCCGGCCAACTCGTGAAACCACCACCGGAAGAGATCCGTCAGTATCGACACCACCGCACCTTGTTCTCCTCCGCCACGACGGCCGCCCGCTCATTATCGCGCATCGAGGCAAGTTACTGTTTAATATCAGGTGTATATCGGCGCGCGACAGCGGGATTTCCAGATCATGCCGCAACGCCAAGCGGTTTTCTACCGCAATGGCGGGCGGCGGACCAGCGGGGAAAACGGCGCGCCCGCGCCGGCTCAGCGGAATCCCGCCGCCGTCTCGATGCGGGTGGATACGACCAACTCGGGCCAGACGCGCCGGTCGCCTTCGGGGAAACGGACGCGCAGGCGGACCAGCGACGGCAGGCGGTCGGCGCCGTGCCATTGGCTCCGCCAGGATGGCGGCACGTCTTTTTCGGTCGTGCCGAAATAGGCGAATTCGGCGGCGGCGATGCCGTCGAGGAGAATCCTTTCCCTCGGCTCGCCGGTGAACGCGTCTTCATCCCGGCCGGGCTGGAACAGGCGCATGTCGAGCATCAGCCGCCGCCCTCCGTCGCCCCGCTCCTCGCGAAATTCGAGCTGATGGAACCCGGGGATGCCGAGATGCGCCGGCAGAATGGCGATGAAGCGAACGGCGTCCGACCCGCCGCTGAAATGGATCTCGCGCTTGGAAAATCTGGCCGACTCGCGCAGCGGCTCGGCGCGTCCCAACTGCCGCCGCAGGAAGCCCTGGATCGCCTGCATCTCGGACAGCCGGTCGGCCTGGGCGTCGCCGGCCCGCCACACGCTGGCGCCGAACCTGAGGCCGCCGGACAGCACCACCGCGACCAGCGCCATGAGTGTGAGGCTGACCAGCAGCTCGAGCAGCGTGAAGCCGCGCTCGCGCGGGCGGCTCGACGTTGACCGGTTCGGCATCATTCCGCCCTTACCAGCCGGATCGTGCTGAGCGATACCGTTCCGTCGTCCCCGCCGCCATCCCCGCCCCCGCCGTCGCTCCAAAATACCCTGACATTGACCGCGTAGGCGTGCACCAGCGCCGTCGTCTCGTCCGTGTCGTCGCCGGCGGGCCGGTAGGGCTGGACCAGAACCCGCCAGCGGAACCGCTCGTCGAATTGGCCGTCGGTCACGCCCTCGGTCAGCGGCTCCTCGATACCGATGGCGGCGAGCTTCGATTCCGCCAGTTGCACCGCGACCGCCCGCGCTTCGGTCTTTCTCGCGCGGTCGAGCCCGGCCGAGAAAATCTGCATGATGACGCCCAGGGACAGGCCGAGGATGATCAGGGCGACCAGGATTTCGATCAGGGTGAAACCCCGGATGAGGCGCTTATTGGACGTCATGCCTGTCCACGACCGTGATCCGCCCGGTCAGCCAATCGACGCCGACAAGATAAACCCGCGCGCCCAGTGTGAGCGTGATCCGCCCGCCGGTCGAGCCGCCGTCCGGGAAAAACCGGATGCTCGCCCGCTCGGCGCCGACGATTTCGGATTGCGCGGTGCGCATGACGAGTTCCAGGCCGTCCGGCAGCGCGCGGCTCTTGCCGGCCCCCTCTACCTCGTACCGGCGGTTCGTCAGATCGACGGTCAGCAGGGTCTCGCGATTGCTGGCGATCGCCCGGGCGCGGGCGAAGCGCAGTTCGGCGCCAAGGTCCCGCGCGGCGGCTCTCAATCTGGCCCCCGGCAAGGCGGTCGTGAACGACGGCACGGCAATCGCCGTGATCAGCCCCAGCAGCGCCAGGACCACGAGCAATTCGATCAGCGTGTAACCCGAATCACGATTTCGGGCGCGCGTGTGTTTCACCGGCCGACTTTCACCAATTGGCCACGTCCTGGTCCTCGCCTTCGCCGCCCTCGGTGTCGTCGGCGCCCAGCGAGAAGAGGTCGTAGGTCCCGTGCTGGCCGGGAAAACGGTAACGGTAGGGATTGCCCCACGGATCGACAATCATGTCCCGCTTTTTGAGGTAGGGCCCGAACCACTTGCTGGCGGTATCCGGACGCTCGACAAGCGCCTCCAACCCCTCGCTCTGGGTCGGGAGACGGCCCACGTCCAGTCGATAAAGGTCGAGCGCCGAGCCGAGATTCTGGACCACCAACGACGCCGTGTCGGTCTTTGCCTTGGCAAGATATTGCAGTACCTGGGGCACCGCGACCCCGGCCAGGAGCCCCAATATCACCAGCACCACCAGAAGTTCGATCAGCGTAAAGCCGGCCGCGCCTGCCCTGGCGGCACGCGTGGGCGATCCCGTGGCGGGCGGTGCCGGCCGGTCCGTGCCCTCGACGCGCCCGTCCCTGTCCATGGTTTCCTCGCTCAAATCCCTGTCCTCGTGCTTGTCCGTGTTCGGGCCGCGCGCCCGCGCCGCGTTCAGAGCGCCGCACTCAGAGCGCGAGACTGTTGACCCCAAGGATAGCAAACAGAATCGACGCGATGATACCGGCAATCAACGCGCCGAGGCCGATGGTCAGCAACGGCACCAGCAGCGTGATCATGCGGTCGATTGTGCGTTGGCTCTCGCGCTCGTAGATATCCGCGATCTTCAGGAGCATGGTCTCGATATGGCCGCTTTCCTCTCCCACCCGCACCAGATCGACGGCCAGATCGGGGAACAGTTTGGACTCGGCCAGCGGCCCGGCCAGCCCGCCGCCCCGCTGCACCGCGTCGGCGACCCGCGCAATCGCCGCCGCGAGCGCGCGGTTGGACAGTGTCGCGCGCGCCAGCGACAGCGCCTCCAGC
The DNA here is from genome assembly GCA_965372875.1 of uncultured Alphaproteobacteria bacterium. Classification (GTDB taxonomy): domain Bacteria; phylum Pseudomonadota; class Alphaproteobacteria; order CBDVDY01; family CBDVDY01; genus CBDVDY01. The sequence continues at coordinate 8,167 of CBDVDY010000083.1, forward strand.
ATCGGCACGCCATTGCCAAGCAGCGTCCCCAGCATGCGCGAAAGCCGCGCGGTCTCGAGCTTGCCGACAAGATCGCCGAACAAAGGCAGGGCCAGGACCCAACGGTCCCAGACCAGCCGCCGGGACGGCACCGAGAGCAATTGCCGGCCGAGAATAACCAGCCCGGCCGCGGCCAGCGCCATCGCCCACCAATAGTCCTGGATGAAGGCGCCCACCGTCATGACCACCTGCGTCAACAGCGGCAGCGACTCGCCCGCGTCCTCGAACAGCGGCTTGAATTCCGGGATCACGACGGTCAGCAGAACGGCCACCGACACGCCCGCCAGCAACAACAGGATCATCGGATAGATCAGCGCCGACTTGACCCGCTCCTTCATTTCCACCGCGCGGTCGATGAAATCCGCCAGGCGCGACAGGATGGCGTCCAGCGAACCGCTCGCCTCGCCGGCCCGTACCATGCTGACATAGTAGGGCGGGAACGACTCGCCGCTGGAATCGAGCGCGTCGGCCAGCGACGCGCCGCCGCGCACGCTGTCCCGCACGCCGACGAGCAGTTGTTTCATGCGCTCGTTGCGCATCAGCCGGGTGAGCGTATCGAGGCACTGGTCGAGCGGCAGCCCGGCGCCCGACAGCAGCGCCAACTCCCCCGTCATCAAGCCGATATCGTGTTCGCTCACGCGCCGGCCGGCGAACAGGTCGCGCCGCAGCCAGGCGGCGATGCCGCCGCCGCCCGCGGTCGCCGCTTTCTCCGCCCGTAGCGGGACGTGACCGAGATCGTGCAATTTTTCGATGGCCTCGGCCTGGCTCAACGCCTCGATCTCGCCTTCGCGCATCTCGCCCGACGGTGCCACCGATTTGTAGCGATAAGCCGTCATCCGTCTACGCCTCCCGCGTCACCCGCAGCACCTCTTCCACGGTCGTCACGCCGGCCAGGGCCTTATCCAGGCCATCCCGATACATCGTACGCATGCCCTCGGCCACCGCGATCTGCTGGATCCGGCGCGCCTCCGCGCGCCGCAGAATCTCGGCCCGCACATTGTCGGTCATCACCAGCGTCTCGTGAATGCCGGTCCGTCCGCGATAGCCGGTGCCGTCGCAGGACGGGCAGCCCTTGGCCCGGTAAAGCGCGACCTTGCCCTTGCCCTTTTTCGATCGTTCGAGACCCAGCTCCGCGAGCAGTTCGGGAATCGCCTCGCGCGGCTCGCGGCATTTCGTGCACAGCGTCCGCACCAGCCGCTGCGCCACGATGCCGTTCAATGTCGAGGCGACGAGATAACCGTCCACCTTCATGTCGAGCAGCCGGGTGATGGTGCTGGCCGCGTCGTTGGTGTGCAGCGTCGACAGGACCTTGTGCCCGGTCAGGGCCGCCTGCACGGCGATCTGCGCGGTATCGAGATCGCGGATCTCGCCGACCATGATCACGTCGGGATCGTGCCGCAGGATCGAGCGCAGCGCGTTGGCGAAGGTGAGGCCGATCTGCGGCTTCACCTGCATCTGGTTGATGCCTTCGAGCTGGTACTCGACGGGATCCTCGACCGTCACGATCTTGCGCTCGCCGGTGTTGAAGCGCCGCAGCGAGGTGTAGAGCGTGGTGGTTTTGCCGCTTCCGGTCGGACCCGTGACCAGCAGGATGCCGATCGGCTGGTCCAGCATTTCGAGGTAGGTCTTGAGCGCGTCCGCGCCGAACCCGAGCGCCGGGAAATCGAGCGCCTCGGCGCCGGCGTCGAGCACCCGCATGACCACGCTTTCGCCGTGCATGGTCGGCACGGTCGAGACGCGCAAATCGATCTCCTTGCCGCGGATCGCCAGACGGATGCGGCCGTCCTGCGGCAGGCGCCGCTCGGCGATGTTGAGCTTGGCCATGATCTTGATCCGCGACGTCACCGCGGCGCGCAGTTGCGCTGGCGGCGATTCGGCCTCGCGCAGCACGCCGTCGACGCGGTAGCGCACCTTGAGCAGCCGATCGAACGGCTCGATGTGGATATCCGAGGCGCGCATCTCGACGGCGCGGCCGATCAGCATGTTGACCAGCCGGATCACCGGCGCCTCGCTCGCCAGGTCGGCGAGCCGGGCGATGTCCTCTTCGGTGCCTTCCTCGCCGTCGCGCGCGGCGTCGTCGAAGATATCGCCGATGGCGCCCCGCTCGCTGCCGTACAGGCGTTCGTACGCCGCCTCGATCTCGGCCGGAACCCCGACCCGCGGCAGCGCCGGCTTGTCCGCGACCAGACGGATCGCCTGGCCGATATAAGTGTCCAGCGGGTCGGCCATGGCCACGACCACGCCTTCCGGCGTGTCCGCCAGCGGGACGATCCGATGCTCCTTGATGAATTTGCCGCTGATCCGCTCGGCCAGCACCGGCTCGACCGGATATTCCGCCGGGCCCACCACCGGGATTTCCAGATACCCGCCCAGCGCCTCCGCCATCTCGCGCTCGGCGACCAGCCCCAGCTTGGTCAGGATCACGTCGAGACGTTCGCCGGTCTCGGACTGCAGGCGCGCGGCGCGTTCCACGTCGGAAGCGGCGACCCGCCCGTGCTCGAGCAGATAGGCGCCGAAGGCGTCCGCGAACGCGTCCCTGTCCTGGTGCCGGCTCAGCATCTCGCCATCAACTCCTTGCGCCCGCCCGGCGCGGCCCGCCCCCCCGACGCAGCCGCGGCCATGTCGGCCGGCGGGATTTGCAATCGTGCGATATCATATAATCGATTAACGGCGGATTGCCATCGCCGCCGAA
>CBDVDY010000084.1:0-10759 GCA_965372875.1 uncultured Alphaproteobacteria bacterium
AGGGGTATGGCGAAGTCGAAGTCGCTCAGCCGCTGCCGGGACCCACGCCCGAGCCGGTGCCCGAGCCCGAGCCGGAGCCCGAGCCGGAGCCGGAACCCGAGCCGGAGCCCGAGCCGGTGCCAGATACGCCACCCGCCGAGGAGCCCCCGGCCGAGGAAGACATTTTCGTCGACCTCACCGCCGGGTCGCCCGACGCGGTCAGCGTCTCGCTCAGGCCCGGATCGATCGTCAACGTCTCGATCGACGTTGGCGTGACGGAGCTGCCCCCGGTGTTTGACGTGTTCCTGGTGCAGGATCTGTCGGGTTCGTTCTACGACGACCTGCCGAACGTCAAGGCGAATTTCGCTTCGCTCTTTGATGGTCTGGCCACCGACAGGGACGTTCAGTTCGGTGTTGGCAGCTTCGTCGACAAACCGATCGAGCCGTTCGGCTACAAGCCCTCTGGCGACTACGTCTACAACACCGATCTCGCCGTTTCCGCCGACAAGGATGCGGTGCAGGCGGCGCTCGACTCGCTCAGAACCTATTCGGGCTACGACTACCCGGAATCTCAGCTCGAAGCCCTGGTTCAGGTCGCGTTGCGTGGCGCGGAGATCGGTTTCCGGGACGGCGCCCAGAAGTATGTCGTCCTGTCCACCGATGCCGCCTACCACAAGGAGGGCGATTTCGCCGAGGCCGGCCCGAACGACTACGACACCGAGCTCGAGCGCGAGGACTATCCCGAGATCGCCGCCGTGGGCGAGTTGCTCAAGGCGGCCGGCATCACGCCGGTCTTCGCGGTAACCGAATACGTTGTCGACGTCTATCAGGCCCTCGTCGATTCGTGGGGCTTCGGCTCGGTAACCGTCATGGCTTCCGACAGTAGCGACATCGTCTCGGCCATCACGGACGGGTTGATTGCCGCCACGACGGACCTCAGCCTCGATATCAGCGGCGACGATTTCGGCTTCGTTTCGTCGGTCACGCCGTCGGTTTACGAGGATGCCGGACCGGGCACCTATACCTTCGATCTGACCTTGGAAATTCCCGCCGATTCGGACAGTTATTCGAGCGACGGGTTGACCATCGAGATCGCGGGCTACGGCGAGGTCGCACTCGATATCGCGATCGAGCGGGTCGACGCAACCGGTGACGACGGCATCGACACGATGACCGGTGACGCGGGTCCGAACGGCCTCTATGGCCTGGGCGGAGCCGATGTTCTCGATGGCGCAGGCGGTGACGACCTGATCGAAGGCGGTACCGGGTCCGATACGTTGACCGGTGGGCTGGGCGACGACGTGTTCGTCTTTGCCAGCGGCGACGGCGCGGACACGATTACCGACTTCATCTCCGGTGCCGGCGGCGAGGACGTTATCGATCTGCGGCGGGTCACCACAATCAGCACCTATACCGAGGTGCTGGCGGCGGCCGAGCAGGTCGGTGCCGATACCACGATCGACTTCGGCGACGGCGATACGTTGACCCTGATGGGCGTCGACTTCGCCACCCTGACCGCCGACGATTTCCTCGTCTAACCATCACTGCCAAAGCGGCCCGGTCCGTCGTCTCAAGCGACTGGATCGGGCCGCTGCTTGGAGGCCAAAACAATGACCACCGATCGCGCCCTGGCGCCCCAGGAACAGCCGTTGCTCGCCCGCACGATGGCGTCGTGCAGGAAGGGCATGCTCGCGGTCGCCGGCTTCAGCCTGTTCATCAATCTCCTGATGCTGACGGCGCCGCTCTATATGCTGCAGGTTTTCGATCGCGTAATCGCCGGACGCAGCACCGATACGCTGTTGTACCTTACGCTCATCGCGGCGCTGGCCCTGGTCGCGCTCGGGGCGCTCGAGGCCGTGCGCAACGGCGTGATGGTCGCGCTTGGCGGCTGGCTCGACCGGCGTCTTGGCGGCGCCGCGCTGGAGGCCAGCGTTGCCGCCGGACTGCACCGCAATCCCTCGGTCCAGGGGCTCAGGGATCTGGCGGTGTTTCGCGGCTTCCTGACCGGCCCGTCGGTCTTTCCCATCCTCGACGCGCCATGGACGCCGATCTTCATAGCGTTCGTTTTTCTTTTGCATCCGATGTTGGGCTGGCTGGCACTTGCCGGCGCGGCGATCCTCTTCGCCCTGGCCGCGATCAACGATCTGGCGACCCGCTCGATCATGCGGCGGGCCAACGAGGCCTCCATCGGCGCGATGCGCCAAGCCGAGGCCGCCGCGCGGAACGCCGACGCGGTCCATTCGATGGGCATGATGCAAGCGCTTCAAGCCAACTGGCGGAAACGAAACGAGGAATCGATTGCCTTGCAGGGCAGCGCCGGCCGCCGCGGCGGCGCCATCGCGGCGGCGTCGAAATCGTTCCGGCTGTTCCTGCAGATCGGCCTGCTGGCCACCGGCGCGTGGCTGGTGCTTGGCGGCGAAATCACGCCGGGCGCGATGATCGCGGCGTCCATCCTGATGGCGCGGGCGCTGGCGCCGGTCGAGGGCGCGATCAATTCGTGGCGTTCGGTGCTCGCGGCGCGCGACGCCTACCGCCGGATCGGCCTGCTGCTCGACGAGGCGCCTTCGCTTTCGGCCTCGATGCCGCTGCCCGCTCCCGAGGGCGCGCTGCTCATCGATAAGCTCACCTACGCCCATGCCGGCGCCGCCGAGCCGGCGCTGCGCAACGTCGAATTCGCGCTTTCGCCGGGCGAATGTCTGGGGCTCATCGGACCCACGGCCACGGGCAAGACCACGCTGGCGCGGCTTCTGGTCGGCAATTTGCGGCCGCTCGCCGGGCACGTCCGGCTCGACGGCGCCGACGTGGCGGCGTGGGCGGCGGACGATCTCGGGCGCTACATCGGATACCTGCCGCAGGACGTCGAGCTGTTCGCCGGTACGGTGCGCGAGAACATCGCGCGCATGGCCGCGGGCGCCCCGGAGGAAGTGATCGCTGCCGCGCAACTGGCCGGCGTGCACGAAATGATCCTGCGGCTTCCGCACGGTTACGAGACCGAGATCGGCGATGGCGGCTCCATCCTCTCGGGCGGTCAGCGCCAGCGCGTGGCGCTCGCCCGGGCGGTGTTCGGCGACCCGACTCTCATCGTGCTGGACGAGCCCAACGCCAGTCTCGATCAGGACGGCGACCAGGCGCTGATCCGCACCATGACGTCATTGAAGCAACGCGGCGCCACCGTCGTCATGGTCACGCATCGCCCCAGCATCCTGCGCGCGGTCGACAAAATTCTGGTCCTCGGCGACGAGGGCACCAGGATGTTCGGGCCGCGGCACGAAATTCTTCCCAAGGTAGCGGGGCAATTGACCGGGACCGGCGCGCTTCGGCCCGAGCCCCAACCACAACCCCTCAGCGAAGCGGTGTAAGGCCATGCAGAACTCAACTTTGCCATTTCACATGTCCAAATTTGCCCGCCCGGCCCGGAACGGCGAGGGCGCCGGCGCCGAGACCGCGCCCGGTCGGGACGATAGCGCCCCGGACGATAGCGCCCCGGACATCGGCGGCCCGGTCAAGTGGGGCCTGATCGTGATCGGCCTGTTCTTCGGCGGATTCCTCGGTTGGGCGGTTCTGGCGCCGCTGGAAAGCGCCGCCGTGGCCCCCGGCACCGTCAGCCTGGACAGCAACCGCAAAACCGTGCAGCACCTCGAGGGCGGCATCGTTCGCCGGATCGCGGTTCGCGAGGGCGAGGCGGTGTCCGCCGGCCAGGCCTTGATCTATCTGGACGAGACCCAGATCGTGGCGCGGCTCGATTTCCTGGGGGCCCAGCTCACGGCCGACCAAAGCCAGCTCCGGCTGGTCGCCGAGGAGATCGCGACCGTGCAAAAGCTCCTGGACAAGGGGCTGACCCAGAAGCCGCGGCTGCTGGCGCTGCAGCGGCGCCAGGCCGAGCTGAAGGGCAGCCACAGCCGCTACCGGGCGCAACTCCGCGCCGCCACGGACGTCCGGCGGCGCGGCGTCATCCGCGCGCCCATGGCCGGAACCGTCGTCGGTCTTCAGGTTCATTCGAAGGGAGGCGTCATCTCCAAGGGCGAGCCGCTCATGTACATCGTGCCTCGCGACGAACCGCTGATCGTCGAGGCGCAGGTCCATCCCAACGACATCGACGTCGTGCACCCGGGGCTCGACGCCCAGATTCGCCTGACCTCGTTCAATAGCCGCTCGGTGCCGCCCGTCGACGGGCGGGTCCTGTCGGTCTCGGCCGATTCCATGGCGGACCGGCGCACGGGTCAGGATTACTATCTCGCGCGAATCGAGATCGATGAGAACGCCGTGTCGACGCTCGGTGGCAAGGCCCTTCGCCCCGGCATGCCGGCCGAAGTCCTGATCGTGCTCGGCGAGCGCACCATGCTCGACTATTTCCTGGCGCCGCTTACGCGGAGCTTCAACCGGGCTTTCCGGGAGGAATGACCGGACACGCTTGGTACGCTCGGCGCGCCCGAAACCAACGCAATCGTCCGCTGCCTTGGTAGAAATGGCGGCGGGGGAAGAGGCTCTGGAGCGAACACCGGACCGGCATTGCGAAAACGCGTGCTTGCCGCCGCCGCCCGTGTTCTGATGCCGCGCGGCCGCGACGGCGACGCTCCGGGCCCTCCGGTGGCGAACGCCCGTGACGGTGTCGGTACGCGCGGGGCCGTATGATTCACTCCACGTCAACGACCGATTCGATGTCCAGGCTGATCACGGTGGCCCTCTGGATGTCCGGAACGTTGGTCTCGTTTGCCCTCATGGCCGTGGCGGTGCGCGAGCTCTCCGACACCATGCAATCGTTCGAGATCCTGTTTTTCCGTAGCCTGGTCGGGCTGGTCATCGTGTTGATTCTGGTCCTGAGGCGAGGCCCCGGCAGCGTCCGCACGAGCCGGCCGGGGTTGCAGATTATCCGCAACGTCGTCCATTTCGGCGGACAGCTCGGTTGGGTCTACGGCATCGCCCTGTTGCCGCTGGCCGAGGTCACCGCGATCGAATTCACCACGCCGGTATGGACCGCGATTCTCGCGGTTCTGTTTCTCGGCGAAAAGTTGAACAGGGGCCGGGTAGTGGCGATCGTCCTCGGCTTGAGCGGCATCCTTGTCATCCTGCGGCCGGGGATCGAGATCGTGCAGTTAGCCGCGCTGATCGTGCTTGCCAGCGCAATCTGCTTTGCCTCCACGCATATCTTCACCAAGAAACTCACCGTGACCGACACGCCGCTGGCCATTCTGTTTTACATGACAGTGGTCCAGCTTCCGCTGGGGCTCGTTCCGGCACTGACCGGGTGGGTCCCGCCGACTCTCGCCGATGCGCCCTGGCTGGTCGCGTTGGGCGCCTCGGCGCTTACGGCGCATTATTGCCTGGCCCGCGCGTTCCGCCTGGCCGACGCGACGATCGCCGTGCCGATGGATTTCCTGCGTCTGCCGTTGGTCGCCTTCGTCGGATTCCTGCTTTATGCCGAGGAATTCGAGGTCGCCGTGCTTGCCGGCGCGGTACTGATCTTCGCCGGCAATTACTACAATATCCGGCGCGCGAGCCGCGCGGTGGGGCTCGAGCGCGACGCCACGCCGGACTGACCGCGGGACCGGCATCGCAAAAATGTAGGGGCGGGTTTCAAACCCGCCCCTATCCGATTTGGCCGCCAAAGGGCCGGTTGGTTTGAAGTCTATTTCGGCAGTTTGCCGACAACGCCCTCCACGTACCAGGCAAAGCCCAACAAGTCCTTGTCCGACATGGTCTTTCCGGCGGCAACCCGAACCTTGCCGGATTGATCCTTGACCGGACCCTGGAACGGGTGCCGGGTGCCGGCGGCGATTTCCGCGCCGCGCTTGTCGGCCAGGGCGCGCACGTCGGCCGGAACGGCGGCGCCGTACGGCGCGAGCTTGATCATGCCGTCCTTGATGCCGCCCCAAACCTCGCGCGACTTCCACTTGCCGGACATGGCGTCATTGGCGATCCTCGTGTAGTAGCCGCCCCAATGATGGGTCGTCGCCGTCAGGTGCGCCTTGGGTCCGTATTTCGACATGTCGGAATGGTAGCCCATGGCGTAGACGCCCTTGTCCTCGGCCGCCTGAACCGGCGCGGTCGAATCGGTGTGCTGGTTGATGATGTCGGCGCCCTGTGCGATCAGCGCCTCGGCGGCTTCGCGTTCCTTGCCGGGGTCGTACCAGGAATTGACCCAGATGACCCTGACTTCGGCCTTCGGGTTGACGCTCCTTAGCCCCATGGTGAACGCGTTGATGCCGCGCACCACTTCGGGGATCGGAAAGGCGGCGACGTAGCCGATGATGTTCGACTTGGTCATTTTGCCGGCGACCACGCCGGTCAGGTACCGTCCCTCGTAGAAGCGCGCGACATAGGTCGATACGTTCTTCGACCGCTTGTAGCCGGTGGCATGTTCGAAAGCGACTTTCGGAAATACCTTGGCGACCTTGATCGTCGGGTTCATGTAGCCGAAGGAGGTCGTGAAAATGAGCTTGTGGCCCGACGAGGCGAGCTGACGGATCACGCGCTCGGCGTCGGCGCCCTCGGGCACGCTCTCGACGAAACTCGTCTTGATTTTCGACCCCAGCGCCTTTTCCAGCTCCTTGCGGCCAAGATCGTGCTGGTAGGTCCAGCCGGCGTCGCCGATCGGGCTGACATAGACGAACCCGATCTTGAACGGCTCGGCGGCGGCTTGCGGGGAATACGACAATCCCCCGGCGAGCGCCGCGAATGCGAGTCCGGCAATGGCGGCCTTAATAATTTTGTTCGCAGGCATGAAATACCCTCCCGTTTGCAAGATTTGTCCCTCGTCTCCCCCCTGTACACTCCATTTCATACTGACCCAAAAAGTAGGCAATACCAAGTCTCACGGATATCAGGCGCCAGGGTGAAATGGCTTGCCGAGGGAAGCCGGTGCATTGAGCCGAATCTTGGTGGCGTCGCGCGAGATTACCACCAGCACGACGATGGTGGCGAGATAGGGCAGGGCGGCCAGAAAATGCGATGAAACCTCCATACCGACCGCCTGCACGTGCAGCCCGATGATCGTGATTCCGCCGAAGATCCAGGCGCCGAGCAACACCCGCACGGGCCGCCAGGTCGCGAAGACCACAAGCGCCAGCGCGATCCAGCCTCGACCGGCGCTCATGTTCTCCACCCATTGCGGCGTGTAAACCAGCGAAAGATAGGCGCCGCCCAGACCGCTCATGGCGCCGCCGAACATGACCGCCAGATAGCGGATGCCGATAACCGAATAGCCGAGCGCGTGCGCGGCGTCGTGCGATTCGCCGACGGCGCGCAGGATCAGCCCGGCGCGCGAGCGGTAGAGGAACCAGCTCACGCCGGCGAACACGATAATGGAAACGTAGACCATCGGATCGTGCGCGAAGAAAAGCGGCCCGATCAACGGGATTTCGCTCAACAAGGGGATTTCCATCGGCTGCAAGCCCTTGATCGGCGTGCCGACATAGGCGAGTCCGACAAACGCGCTGAGCCCGATTCCAAAGATCGTGAGGGCCAGTCCGGTGGCGACTTGGTTCGCCATCAGCGAAAGGGTCAGCACGCCGAAGACCAGCGACAGAAGCATGCCGGCCAGCATGCCGAAGAGAAAGCCAATGATTAGGCTGCCGGTGACGACGGTGCCGATGAACCCGGCGACCGCGCCGGCCAGCATCATGCCCTCGATACCGAGATTGAGAACACCGGATTTCTCGCTGATCAATTCGCCCAAGGCGGCGAACACCAGGGGCGTGCCGGCGCGAATCGTGCCGACCAGTACCGCGATGATGATGTCGGTTTCCGGCATCAGGATGATCCGTTCGCCGCGGCTCCGGACTTCGAATGCGCGGCGCGCGGTCCGCCGGAAATGCGAATTCGATAGCGAACCAGTACGTCGGAAGCGAGGACGAAGAACAGCAACATGCCCTGGAATACGCCGGTAACCGCCTTCGGCAGCTTGAGGTCGATCTGCAACGTCTCTCCCCCCAGGAACATGAGCGCCATGAGAACGGCGGCGATGGTCACGCCAACCGGATGCAACCGGCCCAGAAAGGCGATGATGATCGCGGCGAATCCGTAACCCGGCGCGAACGTTGCGTTGAGCTGGCCAAGCGGTCCCGCGACTTCGGCCAGCCCCGCCAACCCGGCCAAACCGCCGCCGACGAGAAAACTGATCCAAATGACGCGTTTTTGACTAAACCCGGCATAATTGGCGGCGGCGAGCGCCTGACCGACGACGTTGACTTGAAATCCCAGAAAGCTGCGCGACATGAAAACCCAGCCGGCAACGACGACCAGAAACGCGAAAAATATACCGATATTGAGCCGCGTGCCTTCGATCAGCAGCGGCAGCAGCGCCCAATCCTCGAAGACCCTGGTCTCCGGAAAGTTGTAGCCCTGCGGGTCGCGCCACGGGCCGTGCACCAAATAACCGAGAAGTTGCAGCGCGACGTAGGTCAGCATCAGGCTCGTCAAAATCTCGTTGGCATGGAATCGCGTGCGCAGGAACGCCGGTATCGCCCCCCAGGCCGCGCCGCCCAGGGCGCCGGCGAGGACCATCAACGGCAGCACCCACCATCCCCCTTCGCCGTGAAAAGCCAAGGCCACGCCGCCGCCGCAAATAGCGCCCATCAGCAACTGCCCCTCGGCGCCGATATTCCACACGTTGCCGCGGAACCCCACGGAGAGGCCGATCGCGATCATCACCAGCGGCGTCGTCTTGAGCCCGAGTTCGGCCAACCCGTCCACACTGCTGATCGGTTTGACGAAGAAGGTGTAGAGACCGGTCAGCGGATCGACGCCGAGCGCGGCAAACAGGATGGCACCCGCCACCACGGTGGCGAGCGCCGCAAGAATCGGCGCGCCGTATCGCATGCGCCGCGAGGCCGCCTCGCGTGGCTCCAGCTTAATACGCAACACCCAACTCCAGGTTTCCGGAGGAAGCCGCGTCGGCGGCCTCGAACTGACCGGACATCCACATCCCCAGCTCTTCGACACTGGTCTCGCCGTTGGCTTTGGCGGGAGAAAGCCGGCCCTCGGCGATCACCGCGATTCGGTCGCAGACCTCGAACAGCTCGTCGAGGTCTTCCGATACGATGAGTACCGCCGTGCCTTGCTTCTTCAAGTCCATGATCGCCTGATGGATGGTCGTCGCGGCGCCGACGTCGACGCCCCAGGTCGGGTGGGCCAGGCTGAGAACCTTCGGCGCAAGGCCGATCTCCCGGCCGATGATGAATTTTTGCAGGTTTCCGCCCGACAGGCTGCGCGCCTCGGCGTTGATGCCGGCGCTCCGCACGTCGAAAGTCTCGCAGACGCTGGCGGCATAGGCCTTGATCCTGCGGAAAAAAATCAGTCCGCGCCGGACCATGCCGGCGTGACGGCCGGTCAAGAGCGCGTTCTCCGCGAGACTCATTTCCGGGACCGCGCCCCGGCCAAGCCGTTCCTCGGGGACGAAGGCGAAACCGCGTGCGCGCCGCGCCGCCGGCGGCATCCGGCCGCACGCCTGCCCGTCGATCACGACCGCGTCGCGGTCGCGCACCGGCCGTTCGCCGGAAATCGCCATCATGAGCTCGCGCTGCCCGTTGCCGGCCACGCCGGCGATGCCGACCACCTCTCCGGACCTGACGCTGAGGTGAATATCCTGAAGATCGGTCCCGAAGGGATCGTCGGACGATTGCGACAGGCCGTTGATTTCGAGGCGCGGTTCGCCGGGTTCGCCGCCCGATTCCCGCCGCATGACCGGTATTTCGCTGCCGATCATCATTTCGGCCAACGATTGCGGGGTTTCGTTTCGCGGATCGCAGGCGGCGGTAACGCGACCGGCCCGCAACACGGTCGCCGATTCGCACAGCTCTTGGATTTCGTGCAGCTTGTGACTGATGTAGAGAATGCTGCAGCCCTCTCCGGCAAGCCGCCTCAGGGTTTCGAACAGCCGTTCGACCTCCTGTGGCGCCAGGACCGAAGTGGGCTCGTCCATGATCAGGAGTTTCGGGTCCTGCAACAGGCAGCGCACGATCTCGACCCGCTGGCGTTCGCCGACGGACAGCCCGTGCACGTGCCGCCGCGGGTTTATTGGCAGGCCATAACGCTCCGAGATATCGGCGATGCGCGCGGCAAGCGATTTGAGGTCGCCGCTATCCTCGATTCCGAGCGCGATGTTTTCGGTCACCGTCAGGGTTTCGAACAGGTTGAAATGCTGGAAAACCATGCCGACGCCGAGGCGCCGGGCCTGCGCCGGGCTATGGACAAGGACGGGCTCGCCGGCCCAGAGCATTTCGCCGGCATCCGCCTTGACCACGCCATAGATGATCTTTACCAGCGTGCTCTTGCCGGCGCCGTTCTCGCCGAGCAGGGCGTGTACCTCGCCGCGCATGATCCGGAGGTCGATGCGGTCATTGGCGAGGCAGCCGGGATATTGCTTGGTGATGCCCGTAAGATCGAGCTGTGGAACGCGTGCCGCTTGCTGATCCGTCGCCATGCCCCGTGACCGCCCCCCTTGGCCGGCGGCCGCGCGCTACGCGCGGATAATCGGCCGACCGCTGAGAGTGTCGAGCCTGGGGTGGATTGGCAAGGAATATTGTCGCGGAACGAAGCCGATTTCCCGTGAATGGGATGTAGGCGCCATAGCCAAACCGCGACCGGCACCGGCGTCTGAAGACGCCGCTGCCGGTACACGGGTTTGGTCACTGTAGAGACGTACTTACTCGAGGCTGGGTAGTTCCTTAAATATCATGATCCGCGGGGCCGGGTATTAGCGGCCCCAGACGAAATAGGAGCGGGCCGTGCCATAGGTCGCCCGCGGGGCCAAGGCGGCGGCGGGCTGGCTGTCGGCCTGCGG
>CBDVDY010000085.1:0-10758 GCA_965372875.1 uncultured Alphaproteobacteria bacterium
AAGCGCGCCTGGTCAGTGTAAATAGCGGATTATGGCGGCCCGGTCCAATGCCGGGAGCGCGGACCGGGGATGTAAAAAAGAGCCGCCGGAGTTGCCCCCAGCGGCTCGTATCATTGGCCGCCCATGGCGGCCGGATTAGGTCGGATCAGCTTCCGGCGGCGCCGGAGATGATCGGCCCGAACAGATCCCAGGACTTGCCGTTGAACTTCTGCAACTGCATCTGCTCGATCGGCCGGAAATCGCCGGCGCCGGTGGTGATCGTGATGCCGGGCAGGAGCCCCGGAACCTTCAGATTCTTTATGCTCGCCGCCTGCTTCATGATGTTCGCGCGGGTCAAATTATCGCCCGCCTTGTTCAACACGTGCTCCAACGTCTTGGCCACGGACCAGCCGTAGACATTGAAGGAACTGCCGATATTGCCCTCGGGATAGTACTTCTTCATGAACGCCCGCCAATCGTTCATGTCCTTATCGTTTTTCCACTGCGGGTCGGCCGGGCCCTTCATGTAGGACGACGAGACGATGCCGACGCTTTTGTTGAGGCCCGCCGGCTTCATCACCCGGGGGATCGAGGTCGCGACGTTGTTGAGCAACTGCAACGGCTTCCAGCCGATGTCGTAGGCCTTGCGGATCGACTGCGCGGCGAACTTCGGCGTGGTGATGTTGACGAAGACGTTGGCGCCGCTGTTCTTGAGCGTGACGATCTGCGAGTCCACGGTCGGATCGCTGACTTCGTAGGACACGATCTTGACGATCTTGTTCTGGTCCGGACCGAGCCCGTCCTTGAGCCCCTTCACGTAGTCCTTGCCGTAGTCGTCGTTCTGGAAAAGGACGCCGATCTTGGGATTCTTGACGTTTTTCAGGATGTAGGCGGCGTAGATCCGGGCTTCGGTCTGGTAGTTCGGCTGCCAGCCCATGGTCCACGGAAAATCCTTCGGATTACCCCATTTGGTGGCGCCGGTGGCGACGAACAGGTGGGGGACCTTTTTCTTGTTCATGTATTTGTGGATCGCCGAGTTGGTCGGCGTGCCAAGCGACTGGAAGACCAGCAGGACCTTCTCCTTCTCGACAAGCTTGCGGGCCTGCTCCACCGTCTTCGGCGGGCTGTAGCTGTCATCAAGGGAGATGAAATTGATCTTACGGCCGTTGATGCCGCCGCCTTCGTTGACCTTAGCGAAATACGCCTTGATCGACCGGCCAATGGTGCCGTAGGCCGAAGCAGGGCCGCTGTACGGGTTGATGTTGCCGATCTTGATCTCGGTGTCGGTGACACCGGGGCCGTATTTCTTCTCGGCCTGAGCGCTGCCGGCGGCTAGCGCCAGGGCGAGAATCGCGGCTGACGGAATCAGCCATCTCTTGTGTGCACGCATCGTCTCCTCCTTCTTCCGTTGAGCCTTCCCTAACCGAGAGTATAAACGCCGGTTTGCGGATTACGCCATGTTTTCATCCAGCGCGTTTCCTTCTGACAATAGACATAATTTTGCCCGACCCGTGGGTGAGACGCTCGCGCAACGCCGGCCCGACTCCCCTGAGCGTGCGGCCCGCAAGCTCAGGGTCCTGCGAGGCGCGTACCAGCCACGCGCCGGCGGCGCGCGTGGCCCCGGCGATGCCGTACGGCATCAGGTACATGAACAGCAACAGGAACGCGCCGAAGATCGCCCAGGCAAGGGAGTCGGAAATCTCCTGCGCGTAATTGGGAACGAACAGGATGAACAGGCCGCCCCAGATGGCGCCGGAAATCGAGGCGATGCCGCCCACGACCATGCCCACCAGGAAGGTGATGGAAAGGAACAGGGCGAAGCTGTCGGGCGCCACGAAGGCGATCACGATGGCGCCCAGCGCCCCGGCGACCCCGGTATAAAGCGCGCTCACCCCGAAGGTCATGGACTTGTAGAGGGCGGTGTTGATGCCCATGGTCTCGGCCGAGATGTGGTGGTCGCGGATGGCCACGAGCGCCCGCCCGGTGCGGCCGCGCAACAGGTTCCAGGCGGCGACGAACATCACGATGGTCACCGCGAGGGTGAAAAAATACAGCCACTGGTCCTCGGAGATCGGCAGGCCGAAGGGCGGCGCCGGCTTCTCCAGAATGATGCCCTGCACGCCGCCGGTCCACTCCTCGAGCGCGTCGTGCTTGAGGATCTGCGGCGCCGCCAGCGCCAGCGCCAGCGTCGCCACGGCGAGATACAGCCCTTCGAGCCTGAGCGCCGGCAGGCCGAACAGGAAGCCGGCCACCAGACAAACCACGCCGGCCGCCGGAATCGTCAGGTAATAGGGCAGCTCCCAGCGGTCCATCATGATCGCCGCGGTATAGGCGCCGATGGCGTAAAACGCGCCGTGCCCCAGCGAGATCTGGCCGTTGTACCCGGTCAGGATGTTGAGGCCCAAAAGCGCGATGGCGTAGATCAGCACCAGGGTAAACTGGAACGTGGTGAAATCGCTGACGTAGAAAGGCAGCAGGCAGGCCAGCACGATCAGGGCGAACAATCCGAACCGGCGCCAGTTCGGCACGGTCAGTCCGGCGATTCTGGGAACGGGCGGCGCCACGATTTTGGCGGTGTCGGTGTGATTCGCCATCGCTCTAGACCCTGTGCACCACTTTCTTGCCCAACAGGCCGCTCGGCTTGATCACCAGGACGCCAATGATCACCACCAGTGCTACCGTGAGCTTGAGCTCGTTGCCGATGATGGCGCCGGCCACGTTCTCCAATACGCCCACCAGGAACCCGCCGACCACCGCGCCGGCGGGACTGTCGATGCCGCCCAGGAGCGCGGCCGCGAAGGCGTAGATCAACACACCCCCCATCATGTTGGGGTCGAGGAACAGGATCGGCGCCACCATCATGCCGGCGACCGCGCCGATCGCCGCGGCCAGGCCCCAGCCGAGCGCCAGCGTCCAACCTACGCGGATGCCAACCAAGGCGCTCGATTCCGGGTTCTGCGCCACCGCCCGCATGGCCAGGCCAAGGGGCGTGAAGCGGAAGAACAGGTAAAGCAGGACCAGCACCACGAAGGTGACGCCGATCACCCCCATGCCGTGCGAACCGATGATGACGTTGCCCATGAAGGGCTCATCCGGGAACGGGCTTTCGAACTCCTTGATGGAGTAGGTGTAGATGGCGCCGGCGACGCTGTTGAAAATCACCAGGAGACCGATGAAAACGATCACCAGCACAAGCACCGAGCCCCTGCCCTCGACCGGGCGGATGAACACGCGCTCGATGACGACGCCGCCGACGAAGGAAATCGCGACGGTCAGGAAGAAGGCGACCCAGTACGGCATGCCGGCGTCTAACAGCGTCCAGGCGATGTAGGCGCTGAACATCGCCATCTCGCCCTGGGCGAAATTCACCAGCTCGGTCGCCTGATAGATCATCACCAGGGCCAAGGCCAGGCTGGCATAAATGGCGCCGGTGGCGAGCCCCGCCATGACCTGCTGCAATAACAGCTCCATCGACTAACCGTCCCCCTCAGTAGCCGAGATACGACCGGCGGACCGATTCGTCCTGTTGCAGGACTTCCGAGCGCCCCGACATGACGACCCGTCCGGTTTCCAGGAGGTAGGCGTGATCCGCCAATTCGAGCGCTAGCGACGCGTTCTGCTCGACCACCAGCATGGAAACGTTCTCTTCCTCGTTGATGGCCCGCATGATCTCGAAGATGCCCTCGACCAGCATCGGCGCGAGCCCGAACGAAGGTTCGTCCAGGACCAACAGCCGCGGCCGCAACATCAGCGCCCGGGCGATCGCCAGCATCTGCTGCTCGCCGCCGGATAGCGTGCCGGCCTGTTGCAAGCGGCGCTCGGCCAGCACCGGAAAATGGTCGTAAACGCGGTCGTAATCGGCGGCGACCCGATCCTTGTCGCGGCGGGTGTAGGCGCCGAGGCGCAAATTCTCCTCGACCGACAGATTGACGAAGGTGCCGCGCCCCTCGGGCACCTGGGCGATGCCCCTTCGTACGATGTTCGCCGTGTCGGCGCCGCCGATGTCGTCGCCGTCGAAGACGATGCGCCCCTGCGTCCGGATCATGCCGCAGACCGCCCGCAGCGTCGTCGTCTTGCCGGCGCCGTTGGCGCCGAGGATAGTGGTGATGCCGCCTTCCTCGAGCGCGAAGCTGACGCCGTGCAGGGCCTGCGTCGGCCCGTAGAACGCTTCCAGCCCCTCGACCCGCAGCAGCGCCGCCATCAGTGGGTGGTCCCCAGATAGGCGCGGATCACTTCGTCGTTCCGCTGCACCTCTTCGGGCGTGCCCTCGGCGATCTTGCGGCCGAAATCGAGCGCCACCACGGTGTCCGAGACGCGCATCACCAGGCTCATGTGATGCTCGACCAGCAGCACCGTGACGTCGCGCTTGTCGCGGATGTCGCGGATCGTGTCGCCGAGCGCGTCGACCTCCTCGTGGTTCAGGCCGCCGGCCGGCTCGTCGAGCAGCAGCAGCTTGGGCTCGCTGGCCAGCGCCCGGGCCAGCTCGACCCGCTTCTGGGTGCCGAACGCCAACGCCATCACCGGCACGTTGGCGACGGCGCCGAGATCGAGATAGTCGATCAGCTCCATCGCCTTGGCGCGCAAGTCGGCTTCCTCGCGGCTCACCCACGGCAGCCGCAGCGCGTTCGAAAGAAAATCGCTCGCCGTGCGGCAATGGCCGCCAACCATCACGTTTTGCAACACACTCATGGTGCCGAACAGGGCCAGGTTCTGGAACGTGCGGCCGATGCCGATCTCGGCCATGGTGTGGGGCGAGCCCTTGTCGACCGAGTTGCCCTCGAAACGGATGTCGCCGGCATCGTAAGTGTAGAGGCGGCTGAGGCAATTGAAGAGGGTGGTCTTGCCGGCGCCGTTCGGGCCGATCAGGCCGAGGATCTCGCCGCGCTTGATGGCGAAGGAGACGTTGTCGAGGGCGACAACGCCGCCGAAGGTCACGGTGATGCCCGCGACCTCCAGGAGCGGGTCGGAAGCGGCGGCGCTCACGCCCGTCCCTCCCCGGCATAGTCCACACCATTGCGCGCCTCTCCGGCGCGTGGAACAACGGGCTCGTCGAGCCTGACGCGGCGATGCCGCGGGACCGGGATCGTGGTTGGGCCCATGCGCGCTGGCGGCGCCTGGCGCGCCGCCCCCTCCCTGACTCTTGTCGTTCCGCGGAAACCGGCCGAGTTTTTTATTCCCGCGACCGCCAAGCCCCCACCCGCGCGGCCGCGTCCGGTTTCCACGCCGCCGGCCCGCCGAAGATCGGCCGGCGCGGCGAAGTCGCGAAACCTTCGCACAGCCGGCCGCGACGGTCAACGCGCGGAGGTCGGCGTCCGCTCCGGCGACGGTTCGCCCCGCCCCATGCTATGATGCCCACCGCCGAGGCGACGGGAGAGGCAAACGATGCGGGCAATTCCATGCGGGTGATCGGAGATGTCGACGAGCTGCGCGCCCTCGTCGGCCAGGAGCTGGGCACCAGCGAGTGGGTCGCGGTGACGCAGGAGATGATCGACGGATTCGCCGAAATCACCGGCGACCATCAGTGGATTCACGTCGATGTGGCGCGGGCCGAGGCCGAATCGCCCTATGGCGGCACCATCGCGCACGGCTATCTGACGCTGGCGCTGCTGCCGCGCATGGTCTACCGCATCTACCGCGTCGACGGCATGCGCCGGAGCATCAATTACGGGCTCGACAAGCTGCGCTTTCCGGCCGCCGTGCGCGCCGGCGCGCGCCTGCGCACGATTTTGCATCTGTTGAAAGTCGAGCCCATCGAGCCCGACGGGGTGCGGCTCGTGAATCGCGCCACCATGGAGATCGAGGGCGGGGACAAACCCGCCTGCGTCGCCGAGACGGTGACGGTGTTTTTCCGCTAGGGCCGGCGCGCTCATCCTTCGTCAAGCTCAGGATGAGGTTACTCATAATTTCCTCATGCTGAGCCTGACGAAGCATGAGCCAATTCTTACGCCCCTACCCGCCGCCGCTGCCGCGGGTGGCGTAGAGCCAGCTCGGCGATTGTTTCCTGAGTTCCAACTTGGCCACGGCGACGCGGTGCACCTCGTCGGGGCCGTCGGCGAGGCGCAGGGTGCGGGCGTTGCCCCAGGCGTGCGCCAGGCCGAAATCGTCGGACACGCCGCCGCCGCCATGCACCTGGATGGCGCGGTCGATGACGTCGAGCGCCATGTTGGGTGCGATCACCTTGATCATGGCGATCTCGGCCCGGGCCGCCTTGTTGCCGACGGTGTCCATCATATAGGCGGCCTTGAGCGTCAGCAGCCGCGACTGCTCGATCTGGATGCGCGAATTGGCGATCTGCTCCATCACCACGCCCTGCTCGGCGATCGGCTTGCCGAAGGCGACCCGGTCCTTGGCCCGCGCGCACATGGCTTCGAGCGAGCGCTCGGCCAGGCCGACCAGCCGCATGCAATGGTGGATGCGGCCGGGGCCCAGGCGGCCCTGCGCGATCTCGAAACCGCGGCCCTCGCCCAACAGCATGTTCGCGGCCGGCACCCGCGCGTCCTCGAAGGTCATCTCCCAATGGCCGTGCGGCGCGTGGTCGTAGCCGAACACCGGCAGCGCCCGGACGATGCTCACGCCCGGCGTATCCCTCGGCACCAGGACCATCGATTGCTGCTTGTGGCGCTCGGCTTCGGGGTCGGTCTTGCCCATGAAGATGAGGATCTCGCAACGCGGATCGCCGGCGCCCGAGCACCACCATTTGCGGGCGTTGAGCACGTATTCGTCGCCGTCGCGCTCGATCCGGGCCTCGATGTTGGTGGCGTCCGACGAGGCCACCGCCGGCTCGGTCATGGCGAAGGCGGAGCGGATCTTGCCGTCCAGCAGCGGCCGCAGCCATTCGTCCTGCTGCTCTTTCGTGCCATAGCGCGCGATCACTTCCATGTTGCCGGTGTCGGGCGCGGCGCAGTTGAACACTTCGGGTGCTATCGAAGAGCGGCCCATGATCTCGCACAGCGGCGCGTATTCCAGGTTCGTCAGCCCGGCGCCGAATTCGCTTTCCGGCAGGAACAGGTTCCACAGGCCCGCCGCGCGCGCCTTGGCCTTCAACTCCTCCATCACCGGCGGCGTCAGCCAGCGGTCGTCCTGGGCCGCGTGCTGCTCCACATAGGTGCGTTCGTTCGGATAGACGTGCTCGTCCATGAAGGCGAGCAACTGAGCGCGCAGCGTCTCGACCTTGTCGGAATACGTGAAATCCATCTTCTACCCGCCTCTCATGTCTCAGGCCGCGGCCGCGCCCCTCGTCCTTCGTCAAGCTCAGGATGAGGGGCTCAGTTAGGTCCCGGTAAAAGAACCCTCATGCTGAGCCTGTCGAAGTATGAGGGCCGTTACTACGCCGTCGGCAGCTTGTAGTCCTTGTAGTCCTCGCGCAGCTTCGATTTCAGGAGCTTGCCGGTGGCCGTGTGGGGCAATTCCTCGACGCTGATCACGTCGTCGGGCAGCCACCAC
The DNA here is from genome assembly GCA_965372875.1 of uncultured Alphaproteobacteria bacterium. GTDB lineage: Bacteria > Pseudomonadota > Alphaproteobacteria > CBDVDY01 > CBDVDY01 > CBDVDY01. The sequence goes on from CBDVDY010000085.1 coordinate 7,423, forward strand.
TTGGCCACCTTGTCCGTGAGATAGTCGATCATGCCGTCCTTCGAGACATCCTTGCCCTCGCCCGGCACCACCAGCAGCAGCGGGCGCTCGTCCCACTTGGGATGGGCGATGCCGATGACCGCGGCCTCGACCACGTCCGGGTGGCCGACCGCGGCGTTCTCGAGGTCGATCGAGCTGATCCACTCGCCGCCCGACTTGATCACGTCCTTCGAGCGGTCGACGATCTGCATGACGCCCTCGGCATCGATGGTGGAGACGTCGCCGGTCTTGAACCAGCCGTCCTCGGTAAACGCGGCCTTGGTGGCCTCCTCGTTGTTGTAGTAGCCGGAGGCGATCCACGGGCCCTTCACCACCAGCTCGCCGAAGGCCTTGCCGTCGCGCGGCAGATCCCGGCCCTCGTCGTCGATGATCTTCATGTCGACGCCCCAGATGTAGCGACCCTGCTTGACCTTGACGTCGTGCTGCTTGTCCCTGGGCAGGTTGCGCATCGAGTATTTGAGCTTGCCGGAGGTGCCGACGGGGCTCATCTCGGTCATGCCCCAGGCGTGCATGACCTCGACGCCGTGATCGTTCTCGAACGCCTCGATCATCGAGCGCGGCACGGCGGCGCCGCCGATCAGCGTGAAGCGCAAATTCGGCAGCGTCTTCTTCTCCTTCTGCATGTATTGCAGCAGCATCAGCCACACGGTGGGCACGCCGGCGCTGACCGTGACCTCTTCCCGGTCGAGGAGCTGGTAGATCGATTCGCCGTCCATGGCCGCGCCCGGGAACACCTGCTTGACGCCATTGAGCGCGCAGGCGTAGGGCAGCCCCCAGGCGTTGGCGTGGAACATCGGCACCACCGGCAGCAGCGTATCCTCCTCGCCCATGGCGTAGGTGTTCTGGAGCGAGACGCCGAGCGTGTGCAGCACCGTCGAGCGGTGGGCGTAGAGCGCGCCCTTGGGGTTGCCGGTGGTGCCCGAGGTGTAGCACAGCGACGAGGCCGTGTTCTCGTCCAAATCCGGCCAGTCGAAGGCGTCGGCCTCGGCCGCCAACAGCTCCTCGTAGCACAGCACGCCCTCGAGCTTGCTCTCGGGCATGTGCTCGCGGTCGGTCATGGCCACGTAGCCTTCGATCGACTTCAGGTTCGGCGCCAGCGCCTCGAGCAGCGGCGTGAAGGTCAGATCGAAGAACACGAACCTGTCGGCCGCGTGGTTGAAGATGTAGACGAGCTGCTCGGGGAACAGCCGCGGGTTGATCGTGTGACAGATCGCGCCGATGCCCGAGACCGCGAAATAGAGCTCGAAATGGCGGTAGCCGTTCCAGGCGACGGTGGCGACCCGGTCGCCCTCCTTCACGCCCAGGCGCCTGAGCGCGTTGGCCAGCCGCTGGATGCGGGCGTAGGACTCGCCGTAATTGGTGCGGTGGATCGGCCCCTCGACCGAGCGCGAGACGATCTCGGTCTCGGCGTAGTTGTCGGCCGCGAACTGGATCAACGAGGTGATCGTCAGCGGCGTACCCATCATCAGACCACGCATCGAACTCTCTCCCTGCTTTCTATCGATTGTCTTCCGGCTTTTGTCTTCGGGCGCGCCGTGACCCCATTATTATCCGCTTCGGCGGCCTCGCCCGTCACCACGTACTGGTAGTCGAGGCACTGGCGCGTGTCATCCCTTGCGCCGCGCGCGCCGGTCCCTCAGGATACGAAATGCCGGCCGGAGAATCCAGGGCATCACGCGGGAACGGAGACTTGCCGTACCATCGCCGCGACGCCGGGGTGTTCCGTCATCGCCGCACGGCAGCTGGGAACAAGGAGAGGCGCGCCCATGTTCGACCTGGCTTTCCGCAACGGCGTCGCCGTGCTGACGCTATGTCGGCCGCCGGTCAACGCCATCAACAACGACTGGGTCGCGCGATTCCACGGCCTGCTCGACGACATCGAGGCCCGCGATGACTGGACCGTGCTGCACATCCGCAGCGATCAGAAGGTGTTCTGCGCCGGCGCCGATCTGACCCAGATCAGCAGCCGGTTTTCGCAGCCCGATGGCGCCGATGTCATCATCGACGATATCCGCGGCTTTCAGGCGCTGTTCGAGCGTATCGAAACGTTGCCGCGGGTCGTGCTCGCCGAGATCGGCGGCGCGGCCATGGGCGGTGGCCTGGAATTGGCCCTGGTCTGCGACCTGAGGATGGCGGCGACGGAGGCCAGAATGGGCCTGCCCGAAGGCCAGCTGGGCCTGCTGCCGGCGGCCGGCGGCACGCAGCGCCTCACGCGGCTCTGCGGCGGCGGTACGGCGGCGCGGATCATTCTCGCCTGCGACATTGTCGACGGCGCCACGGCGCTGCAACTGGGCATCGTGCAGTGGGCGGTCCCGCCCGCCGACATCGAGGGCGAGGCGCGGGCGCTGGCGGAGCGCGTCGCGGCCCTGCCCGTCGCCGCGCTCGGCGCCAGCAAATCGTGCATCGCGATGGCGCGGAACGGGGAGACCGGTGGTTTTGCCGCCGAGCTGGCGGCCAGCCGCGCCCTCTTCGAAAGCCGGGAGACACGCGAACGGGTGAGCGCCTTCCTCAAGCGACGCCCGAGCGACCATTGAGAGAAGGGAGAACCAGATGCGTTTGCAAGACAAATCGGGCGTCGTCACCGGCGCTGCCTCGGGCATCGGCCGGGCGACGGTCCTGACGCTGGCGAAGGCCGGCGCTCGCGTCTTCTGTGGCGATATCGACGCGGCCGGCGGCGAGGCCACGGTCAAGGAGGTTCGCGCCGCCGGCGGCAAGGCCGATTTCATCGCCCTCGACGTCACCGACGATGCCTCGATCGCCGCCTTCGCCGCCGCCGTGCTCGAAGCGGCGGCGCGGGTCGATGTCCTCGTCAACGGCGCCGGCGGCGCCAAGAACGAGCCGTTCCTGGTCAGCAAGCGGGAGGACTGGCAGCGCGACACCGCCATCAACTTCCTCGGTCCGGTCAAGGTTACGCACGCATTCCTGAAACAGATGGTCGAGGCCGGAAGCGGCAAGATCGTCAACGTGGCCAGCGACGCCGGGCGGGTCGGCAGCTATGGCGAGACCGTCTATGCCGGCGCCAAGGGCGGGGTCATCGCCTTCACCAAGTCGCTGGCGAGGGAGGTCGCGCGCAGCGGCATCAACGTCAACTGCGTCTGCCCGGGGCCGACCGACACGCCGATGCTGAGGAGCCGCCCGGAGAAGATGCGCGAGGCGCTGCAGAAGGCGATTCCCTTCCGCCGGTTCGCCGAGCCCTCGGAAATCGCCGACGCCATCCTGTTCTTCGCCAGCCCGCGTTCGGACTACATCACCGGGCAGGTGCTGAGCGTCAGCGGCGGCCTGACCATGGCCGGCTGA
>CBDVDY010000086.1:0-10752 GCA_965372875.1 uncultured Alphaproteobacteria bacterium
CCGCGCCAACGACGTCCCGCCAAGTCTGGCGCAACCTGTCACGCGTGCGTTCTAGAAGCGATCCGGAATCCTGTTCTTGCATGTTCCGAGATTGGCGTTTTCCGCGGGCGAGGGCAAGCCGAGGCTTAAGCCAGCCCCGGTCGCCAGCGTCCGACAGCGCCGGCCCATCAAGGCCCTCGGCCACGTGGCGCGTCGGGTCGGCGACTAGATCGCCTGACGGTTCCGTTCTCCTGGCCACAGCCGCTTTCCCCGCAAGCCCGCGATATCCGCCGCCCATGATAGGGAGCCTGGGTTAAGATATTGTTTGGGAAAGCTAACTCACGGTCGCGCTGGACCCGACAATCCTGGCGCGTCGAACGGAGATGCCGGTCGACCGCGGCTATTCGGCTAAATCCGCCACCAACCGCTCGTACGCGGGAAGCGTCAGAAATTCCTCAAAATCGTCGGTGGTGACCATGTCGGCGAACAGGGCTGCCGCGGTCTCGTATTTGCCGGCCGAAAAGGCGTCGGGGCCAACCATGTCGCGAATCTTTTCCAGTTCCTCGGCCAGAAGTTTTCTCGCCATCGGCGCGTCGATGACCGGACCATCGGTGATCGACGCGCCGTGCCTGATCCATTGCCATACCTGGGAGCGGCTGATTTCGGCGGTCGCGGCGTCCTCCATGAGATTGTAAATCGGCACGCAGCCACTTCCTCGAAGCCACGCCTCAAGGTATTGAATGCCCACGTTGAGATTGTGCCGCAGGCCCTTTTCCGTAATGGTTCCGTCCGGCACTTCGAGAAGGTCTTTCTGGCCGACCTCGACATCCTCGCGCATGCGGTCGAGTTGGTTTGGACGCGGCATATGTTCGTCGAACACTTCTTTCGCAATGCCGACCAGGCCAGGATGCGCCACCCAGGTGCCGTCGTGGCCGTTGTCTACTTCGCGTTCCTTGTCGGCGCGGACCTTGTTCAGCGCTTCCTCATTGGCGGCCGGATCGTTTTTGATCGGGATTTGCGCCGCCATGCCGCCCATGGCGAAGGCCCCGCGCCGGTGACAGGTCTTAATCAGCAGTAGGCTGTACGAGTTCAGAAAATGCCGCGCCATCGTGATCTGATCGCGGTCGGGTAGCAGGAAATCCTTCCGATTCCGGAATTTCTTGATGTAGCTGAAGATGTAGTCCCAGCGCCCGCAGTTGAGCCCTGCCATGTGATCGCGCATCTCGTAAAGGATCTCGTCCATCTCGAAGGCCGCCATAATCGTTTCGATCAGGATGGTGGCCTTGATGGTTCCCTGCGGCACGCCGAGTTGGTCCTGCGCCCAGATGAAAACCTCGTTCCATAACCGCGCTTCGAGATGGCTTTCGAGTTTGGGCAGATAGAAATACGGTCCGGTGCCGTTCGCAAGAAGCTGTTTGGCGTTGTGGAAGAAGTAGAGACCGAAATCGAACAGGCCGCCGCTCATCGGCTCGCCGTCGACGTTCAGGTGCGCTTCCATCAAGTGCCAGCCACGCGGCCGTAGTAAAAGCGTCGCCGTCTGTTCGGCGAGCCGATATGACTTTCCGCTGGTGGGGTCCGTGAAGTCGATCTTGCGGAGGATCGCATCGCGCAAATTTATCTGGCCCTCGATATTATTGGACCAGGTGGGCGAGTTCGCATCCTCGAAATCGGCCATGAATACGTTGGCCCCGCAATTGAGGGCATTCACAATCATCTTGCGGTCGACCGGACCAGTGATCTCGACGCGCCTGTCCCGCAGATCCTTCGGTATGGCTGCGACGGTCCAGTCGCCCTTGCGCACGTCCTCGGTCTCGGGAAGGAAATCCGGCAGCCATCCGCCGTCGATCCGTGCCTGAGTTTCCTCACGGCGCCGCATCAGACGTTTGCGTTCGGGCCCGAACCGCCGCTCGAGTTCCGCTACGAAGGCTAGAGCTTGGGGTGTCAGGACTGTATCGTAGCCGGGTGCCATTCGTCCCAGCACCTTTACCCCCTGCGGAATTTCGATCTCCCGCTCCGCCACTGCCGAACGCTGCGTCATATTTAGCTCTCCAAAACCATATCGCTCGCCGCGCCCAAGTTCTGGCGCGCGGCGGCCCGGTTTTTCTGCCTTGGTAACAATTTCCACCCACCGGAATAATGCCGGAAAGGCGGCACCGGCACAACTGGTTATATTGCGCAGAAAACGGAAAAATTAGGGTTAATCAGCACCTTGCGGCGGTGTGCTCCTATGCCGCGGCGACAATTTCATCGCATGCGCGAAGCTCGACGCCCAGCTCGGCGAAACTGGCGCGGGTCGCCGCAAGACTGCCGCCCATGTCGATGGCGCGACAGCCGTCCTCGACCACCACCACTTCGAATCCGAGCCGGCGGGCATCCTCCGCGGAGTATCGGACGCAGAAATCGAGGGCTAGACCGACCATTACCAGCCGCACCGCGCCACGCTCGCGGAGATAGCCGGCAAGTCCGGTCTTGGTCGATTTATCGTTCTCGAAGAACGCCGAATATGAGTCGATCTCCCGGCGAAACCCCTTGCGTATCACGAGTCCGGCGCGATCGATGTCGAGTTCGGCATGCAGTTCGGCGCCCCGGGTGCCTTGGACGCAGTGATCGGGCCAAAGAATTTGCTCTCCATAAGACACGGTGACCGTATCAAACGCGGCTTTGCCAGGATGTGAAGAGGCGAAAGATTGGTGACCCGCCGGGTGCCAGTCCTGTGTCACAACCATGTGCGGTAGGCGCTGGGTCAGCCGATTAACGATCGGCAATACGGCATCTCCATCGGGCACCGCGAGAGCGCCGCCCGGGCAGAAATCATACTGTACGTCTATGACAACCAATACGTCGCCTTCGCCCGGCCGGACAATCGCGCTCACGGGTTTGCCACGATTTTGATGGTTAAAGTTGGCGGAGGAATAAGCCTCTGCACCGGCGAATCTACCTATTCCTCGGTTGCCTTGGCCCGCAAGGCTTCCGCGAGATCGGCGCCGGCCTCGGCGGCAGCGCGGTTTTCCGCCTGGATTCGCTCGAAGATTTCGCGGCGAAGAACCGAGGCGTCGGGCGGAAAGGTAAACCCAAGCTTAATGGTCTTTCCGCGGACATCAACGACCGTGACCTCGATATCATCATTGATGATGACCGATTCACCAATCTTTCTCGTCAGATAGAGCATGTCCCCCAGGAGTCCCAGTGACGGCGACCCAGAAGGGCACACCTTACCCGTCTTTAGAAATTATTAACAGAGGGGAGCAATACTAAAGTCAGTCGGGGTATCGGCTTAGCGGGCGACACTGCGCAGATATCATGAATTTTACTAAAATGCCGTTGTTCGCGCTGATGAACCAGCGCATGAACTGGCTGGCAAAGCGCCAGGAAGTGTTGGCGCAGAATGTCGCCAATGCCGACACGCCGGGGTACAAACCGAAAGAGGTGAAGAAGCAGGATTTCGAGATGATCCTGCGGCAGCAGCAGCCGGGTTCTCCGAAGATTGTGCCCGTACGCGGCCTGACCGTCACCCATCCCCGGCACATACAGCACCGTACCAGGGTTCCTGATCCGGCGGTCTACGAGCCCAAGGTCGCCAAAGAGGATATCAAGGCGTCTGGCAACGCGGTAATTCTCGAGGATCAACTCATGCAGGTCGGCAAGACGTCGATGGATTACCAGCTGACGACGCGTCTTTACCGTCGCACGGTGAACATGATTCGCACCGCCATCGGCCGCGGCGGCGGGGTGTAAGGATAGTCGAATGGGCCTATCAAAGATTTTTAACATTGCTTCTTCGGGGCTCAATGCGCAGACCCAGCGCCTGCGCGTGATCGCCGAGAACATCGCCAACTCCGAGACTCTGGGGCAACGTCCGGGTGGTCAGCCTTACCGGCGCAAGACCATCACGTTCAAGAACGTCTTCGACCGCGTGACCGGCGTCAACCGGGTCAAGGTAGCGAGGATCGGCGTGGACCGTACGCCGTTCGACCGTCGGTTCGATCCCTCGCACTTGGCCGCCGACGACGAGGGATTCGTGTTGATGCCCAACGTCAAGCCGTTGATCGAACTGACAGACATGCGTCAAGCGCAGCGGACCTACGAAGCCAATTTGAACATTATCGAAGTCACACGCGAGATGTTGCAAAGCACCGTAAACATTCTGCAATAGTAGCGGGATTACTTGGCGCCAGGACGGCCCGGGCAGTGATGAGCGAGGAATGAGCATAAATATTGCCAATGCCGTCAACGCGTATAAGCAAGCACTAACAAAATTAGACAAGGGCGGGCTCGAGCCACGTACCGATCCGGCGGGCAGCGGAGATTTCGCCGGGCTCGTGCGAGACGCGGCGGCGTCGGCGGCCGAGGCCGTCGGCGCCGGTGAAAAGGCGACCGTGCAGGCGATGACGGGCGGCGCGGAATTGACCGACATCATTACCGCTGTCAGCAACGCCGAACTCACGCTTCAGACGGTCGTCGTGGTACGTGATCGGGTCATCCAGGCCTATCAGGAAATCATCCGGATGCCGATTTAGGCGGGCCCACATGACCTCCGTCGACGTTCTCGAGATCGCCCGAGAGGCGATCTTCGTCATGTTGAAAATGGGCGCGCCGGTCATGCTCATGGCGCTCGCCGTTGGCCTGATCGTATCTCTTTTTCAGGCGTTGACGCAAATTCAGGAAATGACGCTCGCGTTCGTGCCCAAGATACTTGTCATTTTCGTCTCCGTGCTGCTGCTGCTGCCGTCGATGCTGGCCACGCTCAGCACGTTTACAAATCGACTGGCCGAACGAATCATCACGCTCGGCTAAGCTCGCGACGGACCCGGCGCCATGCTCGAGCAGTTCGTTCCCGAGACTCTATTCGCCTATCTCCTGATTTTTGCGCGGGTCGGCTCGGTGATCATGGTGCTGCCCGGTTTTGGCGAAACCTATGTCACGCCCCGGTTTCGGTTGCTGCTGGCACTGTCCATTTCGCTGGTTATAACCCCGGCGCTGATCGCGATCTTGCCGAGTCTGCCGGCTTCGCCCCTGTCCTTGTTCATCATGCTGGCCACGGAAATTGGCATTGGGTTTTTCATCGGTATATCCGCCCGAATTCTAATCTCCGCATTGCAGGTTGCCGGGATGATCGCCGCCTATCACTCCAGCCTGTCGAACGCTTTCGTCTTCGACCCGGCCGCCGCGCAGCAAGGCGCGCTGGCCGGCGCGTTTCTGACTCTTACCGCGTTGCTCCTGATATTCGTGACCAACCTGCACCATGTGATGCTGACGGGGATTTTCGGGAGCTACGAGGTCTTCACCCCCGGGCAAATGCCGCCGATGGCCGATATTTCGGACGCGGTCGCCAGAACCGTCTCGCGGAGCTTTCTTCTGGCCATGCAAATTTCCGCCCCCTTTATCGTCGTCGGGCTGATTTTCACGTTGGGGGTCGGCCTGCTGAATCGGCTGATGCCCCAGGTGCAAATGTTCTTCATCGCAATGCCCATGCAAATCCTGCTGGGCATCCTGATTCTCATGCTGACGCTTTCCTCGATAATGATCTGGTTCCTCGACGCGTTCGAGCAGGGCATCACCGGCATGTTTCTCGGCGGATAGGACATGGCCGACGACACAGACAAATCACAAAAAACAGAAGAACCGACTCCGAAAAAACTCCAGGACGCCCGGGATAAAGGGCAGGTCGCGTCTTCGCGCGAAATCAATCACTGGTTCATGCTGCTGGCTATTTCGATCATTTTTATGGTGTTGGCGGATTCGATGGCGGGTGACATCGCACGGACGCTGGTGAAATTCATCGAGCGTCCCGATTCCCTGCCGACCGATGCCGGCGGGTTGAATGCGGTATTCACGTCCACCATTGCCGACATTGGTATGGCCCTGCTGCCCGCCATGATTATCCTGGTACTCGCTGCCTTGGCCAGCGGCTTTATGCAGACCGGCTTTATTGCCTCGGTCGACCGCATCCAACCGAAGCTGGAGAAAATATCGATAATCAAGGGCGCGGAGCGGTTGTTCTCGATGAAGGCTGTCGTCGAGTTCACGAAGGGAGTCCTCAAGATCGCCATCGTCGGGTCGGTGGCGACGATGGTGATCCTGCCGCAATTCGACGGCATGGACCGGTTGATGACCATACCGGCCATCGAATTCCTCGGCGAATTGCAGTGGCTCGGGGTGAAGCTGGTGGCCGCGATCTTGGCGGTAATGACCGTAATCGCGGTGATCGACTTTCTGTACCAGCGGTTCGAGCACGTCAAAGGCATGCGCATGTCGCGGCAGGAAATCAAAGACGAAATGAAGCAGACCGAGGGCGATCCGCAGGTGAAGGCCCGGATGAAACAGATTCGTACCGAACGCGCCCGTAAGCGTATGATGGCAGCGGTTCCCGAGGCGGACGTCGTAATCACCAACCCGACCCATTTCGCCGTTGCGCTCAAGTATGACCCGGAAAATATGGCGGCGCCAAGGTTGCTTGCGAAGGGTGCCGACCTGGTCGCGCAGCGCATTCGTGAGCTCGCGAAAGAGCACGACGTGCCTATCGTCGAGAATCCGCCGCTCGCCCAGGCGCTGTTCGCCGGTGTCGAAATCGATGACGAAGTCCCCGAAGAATACTATAAGGCCGTTGCGGAAGTGATCAGCTACGTCTTTCAGCTCAAGGGCTGGCGGCCGTCCTGACGCGGCAAGGTATCGGTAACAATTGATTTCGCGAAGGTGCGGTATCTGCCTTCGTGTGATATTGAGTTTCGGCTATGGGTTGCGAATGCTCCAGAAATCTTTTGAACCTGACGTGACCAAGTCTTCGGAGAGCGGCGCCGCGTCGACCGAACGCCTCTCAAACAGGCGCGGATTGGTCATCCTCGGCGCCGCGGCAATCGTCGTTGCCGCGCTGGCGAGTTGGATTTTACTGCGAAGCGGAATTGCGGCGGCGACGCTCGCATGGCTATTGCCCGTCTCGGTCGTCGCGCCGGGGATTGCCTTCCTGTTCGCGCTTTACCGGCGGCTCGGGCCGCGGCCGGGCGGGGGCAGGATGACTGGCATCCTTCGCGGTGCATTTGAGACTCTGCCGTCGCCCAGATTCATCCTTGGCCCCGACGGCAAGGCGATCTATGCCAATGCCGCATATTTTAAGGCATTCGGCAGGGACCACCGGTCGCCCATCGCCGCTCTCGAGACGGTCCTGGGGCGCGATGCCGAAGCCGCCACCCAAATCGAGCGCGTGCGCAAATCGGCTGTGGACGGCCGATCCGCGCATACTGAACTCCGCCTAATCGACGCATCCGGCACGCCAGAATGGCGAAACGTGAGCGCCATGCCGCTGGACGGTTATCCGGGTTACGTCTTGATGCGGGTCGAGGACATTACGTCACGCCGCGACATGGAGCGAATTATTCGCGAAGAGCAAGGTAAACTGGTCGATTTCCTGGACAACGCACCGGTCGGATTCTATTCGGTGGATGGCGAGGGCCGCTTCATTTTCGCCAATCAGACCTTTGCTGGATGGCTTGGCTGCACACCCGAGGACATCCTGAGCGGCGGCCATGGGCTGCATGATTTCGTCGTCCCCGGCGAGGCCGGCGTTGGCGCCGCTCATGATCCGTTTGGCGGCGACGGGAGTTCCACGAGTGGCGAGGTATCGTTGCGTGGCCTGCACGGCCGAACCTTTCAGGCGCAGATCAGCCAAAGTGTCGTACGCAGCGACCATGGCACCCTCAGGACCCGATCGGTGGTTCGCGATCTTTCGCGGCAGCGCGAGTGGGAAAAGGCGCTGCACGAATCCGAACAGCAGTTTCAGCGGATATTCGAAGACGCCCCAATAGGTATCGCGTTGATCGGCCGAGACGGGCGGATTGTCCGATGCAACCCGGCTTTCAAGGCAGTGGCGGCGGCCGACCGGCGCGACTTGACGGGAATCGAGTTGACGCAGCTTGTCACCGAGGAAGATCGCGCGGAGGTGGCTGCCGCGTTCACGGACGCCGTCGCCGGGAAAGGCACACCGATCCCCGTCGAGGTCCATCCCCGCGATCGCAGCGATCTGGCGACTTCCCTGTATTTAAATGCCGTGTCGGACGAAAATGGCAATGTCTTGGAAGTCGTCGCGCATTGTCTTGACACGACCGAGCAGCGAAATCTCGAGGTGCAGTTCGCTCAGTCGCAGAAAATGCAGGCCGTTGGTCAGCTCGCTGGCGGCGTGGCGCATGACTTCAACAATCTGCTCACGGCGATGATCGGATTTTGCGATCTGCTGTTGCTGCGCCACCGTCCCGGAGAGCAATCCTTCGCGGACATCATGCAGATCAAGCAAAACGCTAACCGGGCCGCGAGCCTCGTCCGGCAGTTGCTGGCGTTTTCGCGCCAGCAGACGCTCAAGCCCACGGTGCTGACGGTCACCGACGTTCTGGCCGAGCTTGGTCATTTGTTGCGGCGTCTGGTCGGCGAAAACATCGAGGTCAAGATGGTTCATGGCCGCGATCTTGGGCCGGTACGGTTTGATCAGGGCCAGATGGAACAGGTCATCATCAACCTCGTCGTCAACGCGCGCGATGCCATGCCCGATGGCGGCGTGGTCACGATTCGCACCAGCAACGTCGCTATCGACGACCCCATGCAACTGGGCCACGAATTGCTGCCGCCGGGCGATTTTGTGTTGATCGAGGTGATCGACGAAGGAGAGGGTATCTCGAAGGCGAATATCGGCCGCATTTTCGAGCCGTTCTTTTCGACCAAGGAGGTGGGGGCCGGCACTGGGCTCGGTCTCTCGACGGTATATGGCATCGTCAAGCAGACCGACGGTTTCATCTTCGTCGACAGCGAGCCGGGCCAGGGCGCCACGTTCAAAGTATTCTTGCCGCGCCATCATGCGGATGCGGACGAGGCCGCCGCGACGGCCGGCGACGCGGAAGAGGTCGAGACGCCCCAGGATCTGACGGGCGCGGGCACGGTGCTTCTAGTCGAGGACGAGGATCCGGTGCGGCTTTTCAGCGCGCGGGCGCTCAGGAACAAGGGCTACACCGTCCTCGAGGCCGAGAGCGGCGAGGCCGCGATGAACCTCGTCGTCAAGGCCGATCAGCCGATCGACCTATTGATCACCGACGTGGTGATGCCGCGCATGGACGGGCCGAGTCTGATCCGCGAGGTGCGCCAGCGCCGGCCCGATATCAAGGTGATCTGCATCTCCGGTTACGCCGAGGACGCCTTCCGCAAAAAGCTTGACCGCTCGGCCGATATCCATTTCCTGCCCAAACCTTTTAGCCTCAACCAGCTCGCCGGCAAGGTAAAAGAGGTTATGCGCACGCCGGCGACCTGATCCGGCGCCGGTCCCGCCGCCCTCTACGATCCCTCCATTTATCTGAGCCCATCGACCGACCCGCCTCTCCCCTCCCACCGGCCCATCTTCCCTTATCCCTCCCTCCCTCCCGAATTCTTCCTTCCCACATCCCGACCTTCCAACGCCCTGCCTTACCCATTTCCCCCGTCTCTTTTCCGTCCCGCCCAAGCTGCTTGACCCCGCCCGATCCGTCCTCCGAACAGGCATTCCAACAACCCGCATCCTTGAACGCGGGCCCGCGAGCCATGCCATAACTCTTATAAGACGTTGATTTTGTGGTGTTTCGCGCCTTCCACAATAAATTTCTATTTTGTACAAAAAGAACATTTACAGAACAGAACAAAACGTGTACATTTGTACCAATCATAGACGGAATATCAGTTGGATTGCATGGCCCCAAGGCCTGTGAAATAAGAGGGGGAATACCCAATGATCGAAACCGCACTTCGCCTCGTCGAAAGAGACGGAATGGATCGCGACAAAGCACTGGAATCAGCCCTCGGCCAGATCGAGCGCGCCTTCGGCAAGGGCTCGATCATGAAGCTTGGGCAACAGGGGGCGGCGGTCGACATCGAGACGATTTCGACCGGCTCGCTGGGTCTGGATATAGCGCTCGGCATCGGCGGCCTCCCCAAGGGGCGCGTCGTGGAGATATACGGTCCCGAAGCGTCGGGCAAAACCACACTCGCGCTGCACGTAGTGGCCGAAGCCCAAAAGCAGGGCGGCATCTGTGCTTTCGTGGACGCGGAGCATGCCCTCGACCCCGCCTATGCCGGCAAGCTCGGAGTCGATGTCGCGGAACTGCTGATCTCCCAGCCCGATGCCGGCGAGCAGGCGTTGGAAATCACCGACACGCTGGTGCGCTCGGGCGCCGTCGATGTGCTGGTGATCGATAGCGTCGCGGCTTTGGTGCCGCGTGCCGAACTCGAGGGCGAAATGGGGGATGTCCATGTCGGCCTGCATGCACGGTTGATGAGCCAAGCGTTGCGTAAGCTCACGGGTTCGATCTCCCGCTCCAAATGCCTCGTCATCTTTGTCAACCAGATTCGCATGAAGATCGGCGTGATGTTCGGCAGCCCCGAAACCACGACCGGTGGCAACGCCCTCAAGTTCTATTCCTCGGTCCGCCTGGATATCCGACGGATCGGAGCGATCAAGGACCGTGATGCGGTTGTCGGCAACCAGACGCGAGTCAAGGTCGTCAAAAACAAGATGGCGCCGCCCTTCAAGATCGTCGAATTCGACATCATGTATGGCGAAGGCATTTCGAAGGTCGGCGAACTCCTCGATCACGGTGTCGAGGCCGGAATCGTCGAAAAGTCTGGTGCCTGGTTTTCGTACAAGGACCAGCGCATCGGCCAGGGCCGCGAGAACGCCAAGCTGTTCCTCAAGGAAAACCCCGACATCGCCGGGGAGATCGAGGTCGCGGTTCGAACCGACGCGGGCCTCATTACCGAGGCTGTGCC
>CBDVDY010000087.1:0-10566 GCA_965372875.1 uncultured Alphaproteobacteria bacterium
GCATTCGAGCTGGCGCTTGCCTGCGACGTCACCGTGGCGGCCGAAAGCACCATGTTCGGCGAGCCCGAGGTCAGGTTCAGCTCCGGCATCATTGCCCTGTTGTTGCCTTGGGTCACCGGACCGAAGCAGGCCAAGGAGCTACTGCTCAGCGGCAACGACCAGATCCCGGCGCAACGCGCCTACGACTTCGGCCTCATCAACCGAGTGGTTCCCGACGGCGAGGAGTTCGATACGGCCCTGAGCATTGCCCGGGATATGAGCCTTTGCGCAACCCATTCGGTGCGCATGACCAAGCTGGCGCTAAACCGTACCTACGAGATCATGGGCATGCGCCAGGCGCTGCACGCTGCGCTCGACATTGACACGCTCATTGAGTCGACCATGACACCTGAAAAGGTCGAGTTCAAACGCATCCGCGAGGAGCAAGGCCTGAAGGCTGCGCTCGCCTGGAGGGACGCAAAGTTCAAGGACGGTGGTCACTGAATCGCATCGAACACGGCCCGGACACGGCATGGCAATTCGGAAACCGGCCCGGCCTTCAATTCGGATGGTCGGACTGCCGCTCGAGGCGGGGCCCGGCTCTGGTGCGATCGGTCAAGTCCCATGCCGGACATCGTTGGGGTCGTATAGCGGTTCGACCACGACGGTCGCAGCACGGCGCTCTCCGAGTATTTCGACACACAGGCGGATCCCCGGAGCTGCCGCTCCGGATGGGAGGTAGGCCAGCGCAAGGCTCATACCGGTCCTGTGGCCGTAGGTGCCAGTACAAACCAAGGCGATCGGCCGATCCCCGTCGAGCACCGGCTCACCGCCCCAGCAATCAGCCCGTTCAACCTCGATCTCCAGACAGGCGAGCGATCGCACCGGCCCCGCTTCCTGGGCTGAGAGGAAGGCGTCACGGCCAATGAAGTCACCCTTGCCGGCGCACACGAGATGCGCCAATCCCGCCTCGAGCGGCGTGTGGTCCGTGGTGATCTCGCGGCCCCAGCGACGCTGACCCGCCTCGATCCGCAAGGATTCGAACGCCCGGAAGCCGATGTTCACCAGGCCGTGATTCGCGCCTTGGATCAACAATGCGTCGTAGAGGCCAGCCATATGCTCGACCGGCACATGCAGTTCCCATCCCGTTTCACCGGTCAACGACCGGCGCAGCGCGCGGACCGTCGCCAGTCCGGCTTCAACCTCGCGGGCGGTCCCGTTCGCGAACCCGTTTGCGACGTGTTCGTCTCCGGTCGCGGCGCAGAGCACGTCGCCGGAACGCGGGCCGTTGATGACCAGGACGCCATAGCGGGCGGTCACGTTTTCCAGCCGCACGCTGCCGTCCGCGGGAAGTCGCTGGCGCATCCATTCGTAATGATGAAGTTCGGCTTCCGGTTCAGCGGTCAGGTAGAAGCGATTCGGTGCCAGGCGCATCAAACAGACAAAACAGGCGAGGCGCCCGGCCGGACTCAACATTGGCGTGGCTAGGATATCCCCGACGCCGGAGGGCAGGGCGTTCGCACAGAGGCGGTCGAGAAACGCCTCCGCCCCCGGGCCCGAAACCTCGAATTTCGCCATGTCGGAGAAATCTAGAAGGCCGGCCCCTTCGCGGACCGCTACGCACTCCCTTGCCACGTGCGGGAACCAGTTGCGCCGCTCGAACGACAGAGTGTCGACTGGATCGACGCCCGCGGGCGCGAACCACGTTGGGTACTCCCAGCCGAAGCGATGCCCGAACGCCGCACCGAGCCCTTTCAGGCGATGGTAGAGTGGGCTGGTCTTAGCCGGCCGCGCGCCCGGCGGCTCCTCGCCGGGGTAGCTGATCGCCTGCGTCAACCCGACGATGTGCCTGCTGCGGACACGCGCCTCGGTGTACCGACTGTTGGCGAACGTCCCGAAGCGCCGGCAGTCGAACGGCCAGATGTCGATGCCGGGCTCGCCGTCGACGATCCACTCGGCGAGATGGCGGCAGACGCTCACTTCCGAAAGACCCGCAAAGAAGCCCGCCGCGATGAAGAAATTGGTGAGGCCCGCGACCGGCCCGACAAGCGGATTGCCGTCGGGACTGCGGCTGGTGGGGACATTGACGATCGAGCGGACGCCAAGCTCGCCAATCACGGGCACGCGGTTTATGGCGTCGGTGATCGGCTCGGTCGCATCGTCGAGAAACGGCGGAAGATTGTCCTGGCCCCCGGGCGGGGGCGGCGCATCGACGGCCCAGAATCTTGGAGCGCGCTCGTAGGGGCCGACCAGCAGGGCGTCCGTCTCCTGGCGCAGGTAGAACGTGCCGTCGGGATCGCGCAGCACGGGCAGCTCGCGATCGAGCTCGGCGAGCGACGGCAAAGGCTCAGTCACGAAGTACTGGCGTTCCATGGCGATAATGGGAGAGCACGCACCGACCATGGCGCTGATCGCCGGTGCCCACATGCCCGCAGCGTTGACGACGACCTCCGCGCGGATCGTTCCCTGATCGGTGATCACGTCCCACTCGCCGCCGGGCAATTGCGTCAGACCGCGCACCGGACAACGACGGTAGATCGTCGCCCCCCGGTTGCGAGCGCCGGCGGCGAACGCATTGGTGGCGCTGGCGGGCTCGACGTAGCCGTCGTCAGGGGTGTAGGCAGCCCCGAGCAAGCCGTTCGTGTCGACGAAGGGGTGGAGGTCCTCGATCTCTTTCGGCCCGATGAGATGAAACGCGTAACCCTGGAGCGGTGCACGCGCCCGATAGCGCTCGTATTCGGT
This sequence comes from uncultured Alphaproteobacteria bacterium, assembly GCA_965372875.1. Classification (GTDB taxonomy): domain Bacteria; phylum Pseudomonadota; class Alphaproteobacteria; order CBDVDY01; family CBDVDY01; genus CBDVDY01. The sequence continues at coordinate 2,722 of CBDVDY010000087.1, forward strand.
CATCCGCTCCCGCGAGGCCGCGAGACGCAGGCTGCCGGTCAGGTGCAGACCGGTCGACTGGCCGGTCTCTTCGGCAATGCGGGGGTAAAGATCGAGCGTCTCCTTGTGCAGGTAGGAGATGAACGGACTCGACGTCAGATGCGTCACCAGGGCCGACGAGCCCCAGGTGGTCCCCGACGCGAGCTCGTTGCTTTCGAGCAGGACGACGTCAGACCATCCCAGCTCGGTGAGATAGTAGAGGACGCCGCAGCCGACGATCCCGCCCCCGATGACGACAACGCGCGCCGAATCCTGCATGGTTTGCTCCCTTCGGACCGGAGGCACCGGTGACGGTCGTGCGACCCGCCGCCGGCGCCTCAACGCGTCATGGCGATGGCCTCGACTTCGATCGCCAGGCCCTCGATGGCGAGGAACTTGAGCGGAATGCCGGTCGAGGCGGGGCCCGGCTCGGTGAAGCAGGCCGAGCGGATTCGCTGGTTGGTGAGGATCGTGTCCGGCCCGGCCTCGCCCTTGTAGAACCCGTTGACCTTTACGACGTCGTCCATCGCCAGACCGAAGCCTTCGAGGACTCGGCGAATGTTGTCCATGCTGGTGTGGGTCTGCGCGACCATGTCGTCGGCGTCGAGCACCTCTCCGCGCATGTCGAGCGATACCTGGCCGCCGATGAAGATCATGCCGGCGCATTTGAGACCGTGTTTGTAAGGCAGATGAATCGGCCAGTCCCAATGGCCTTCTGGCCAGACATGCTGGCGCGGCAGACGCCGGCCATCCGTGCCCAGCATGGCCATCACCTCCATGCGAATCATCTCACCTTCGGGAAGCAGCGGCAGCGGCAGCCCGGTCGCGGCAGGACCCGGTTCGGAGAAGTAGCCGGCCCGCACCTCGGCCCCGCGGCGCCAATCGCCGACCGTACCGTCGCCGCGATAGTAGATGTTGAACTTGACCGCGTCGTCGAGGCTGGCACCGAACTCGCCAAGCACCCGCGCGAGGTTGTCCATCACCAGCTCACTCTGCCCGACGATGTCGCCCGGATGGAGAACGACGCCCTCGCCATTGCGCGGGACCTGGGCGCCGAGGAATATCATCTCGCCGCAGCGCAGACCGTGCCGGAACGGCGCCGGCATCGTCTGATGGCCGGTCGGCGCGGCGCCCTCGGTGGCCAGCCGCCGGCCGTCCGCGCCGAGCATGGCGACCGCCTCGATCTCGATCATCATGCCGGGATAGGCGAGCCATGGCAGCGGCACCAGGGTGATCGCCGGGCCCGGCCCGTCGCCGAGCGCCGCGGCGATGTCGGCCAGAACCGCGCCCTCATCGACCGAGCCATCGGTCACGTAAAACGCGACCAGCTTGACGACATCGGCAAGCCCGGCGCCGAATTCCGCGAGTACCCGGTCGATGTGGCGCATCACCACTTGGGTCTGGGCGCGCTGGTCGTAGGCGTTGAGCACCGCGCCTTCGGAGTCCTTGTCGACCTGGCCGCCGACGAACATCATCGGGCCGCACCGCAGGCCATGCTTGTGCGACAGGTGGATCAACCAGTCCCAATGGCCCTCGGGCCATGAGTGACTTCGTTCGGGCACCCTATCCCTCCGCTTCGCGTGATTGTTCGATCGCGGCGCGCAAGCTGTCGGTCTCCGCGAGATCGATCGCGCCGAGCACCGGGTCGATGACCGCGCCGTAGGTGGCGCGCGCCGCCGCCACGCTGACCTTGCCATCGAGCACGTCGGCCAAGACCGCGTCGGGCTCGCGCGCGGTGGGCGGGCCGTAGCCGCCACCGCCGGCGGTCTCCATGCAGACGAGGTCGCCGGCGGCGATGGTCAGATTGGTCGCCTTCGAGGGCAGCTTCTCGACCCGGCCGTCGGCGCGTATCAGGCGCTGCCGCGAGGTCCGGCCCACGGCGCCGCCGAGCACTCCGAGGGGCGGAAATTTCTGAGCGTCGGATCGGTTCGTGAAGTAACCCTCGCCCGACAGGTAGCGCACGTCGCGCGCCAGACCGAGACCGCCCCGATACACGCCGGCGCCGCCCGAATCGGCGATCAACTCGTACCGCTCGACGCGCAGCGGATACTCCAGCTCCAGCGCCTCGATCGGCGTGTCATAGCAGTTGGCCATCAGCCCGAAGGTGGCATCGAGGCCGTCGTGCTCGCGCGTCGCGCCCCAGCCGCCGCCGAGAATCTCAAAGCACACATAGGGAGCGTCGGCGTGACGGCCGGAGACCGAAAACGAACTCAAATGGGCGTGGGTGCTGCCGACCGCATTCTCGCCGCACGCCTGGTTGAACGCCATGAGGATGGTGTTGGCGATGCGCTCGAGGGTGTGAAAGCGGCCGCTCAGCGGCGCCGGCGCTTGCGGGTTGACGATGGTTCCCGGCGGCGTGATCAGGCGGATCGGCCGGTAGCAGCCCTCGTTCTGCAGGATCTCGGGCGCCACCATGTAACGCACCGCACAGTAGGCCGCGGATTGCACCGAGGACAGCGAGCAGTTGAACGGCCCCTTGACCTGTGCGCTGGACCCCGTGAAGTCGATCGTGACCGCGCCGTTTGAGAGCGTCACCGCGACGCGGATGGGCACCGGCTCGTCCGTCACGCCGTCGCTATCGAGATAGCCCTCGGCGGTGTAGGTACTATCGGCATAGGCGCGTAGGTCCTCGCGCATCAGCCGTTCGGAGGTATCGAGGCAGGCGTCGACGATGCCGGCGAGCGGTCCGGCGCCATATTTGGCGACGAGTTCCAGATAGCGGCGCTCGCCGACGTTGACCGCCGCGATCTGCGCGCGGATGTCGCCCAGCGTCTTGTGTGGCACGCGAATGTTGGCGGCGATCATATCGAGAATTTCGGGCACCGGCTCGCCACCCTTCACGAGCTTGAGCGGCGGGATCATCAAGCCCTCTTCGAATACGTCGCGTGCATCGGTCGCGACGCTCCCCGGCGAGCGGCCGCCGACATCGAGATGGTGACCGAGCGAACCGGCGAGCGCGACCAGACGTTCGCCGTCGAACACCGGCTTGAAGATCATGATGTCGGGATGGTGCGTGCCGCCCAGGTAGGGGTGGTTGAGCACCACGACATCGCCGCGTTGCATCGTCATGTTGCGCAGCACGTGCTTGGCGGCATGGCTCAGCGTGCCCTGATGCGACGGTACGTGATCGGCCTGGGCAATGAGCTGGCCCACGGGATCGAACAGCGCCGCGGTACAGTCCATGCTCTCGCGAATGATGGTCGAGTAGGCGCTGCGCATCAGCGTCGTTCCCATTTCGCGGACCGCCGAGACCAGATACTTGCCGACAATCTCGACGGTCACCGGATCCGCGTTGCTGTGCCGTGGGCCGCTCATCTCCCCCTCTCGGATCGCTGTCCGCTCACGGTACCGGTACCGTGCAGACGATGTTCCCGTAGGCGTCGATCTCGCAATCGTGCCGCGGGCAGACGACGACGGTCGCCCCCGGCTCCTCAATCAGCGCCGGTCCGCGGATTCGCTGGCCCGGTGCCAGCGACGCGCGGTCATAGACCGGGCAGTCCCGTGCCACGGCGTCGACACCGAAGCAGGCGCTGCGCCGCCCCCGGGGCGACCCGGAGCGACGCCCCCGGGGCAGGTGGCCGAGCGCCGCCTTCTCGACCTTGCCGAACGCCACCACGCGGTAGTTCACCAGATCGATCGCCTCGTCCTCGCTCGCCGCGCCGTACAGCCGCCGGTGCTCGCGGTGAAAGCCGCCGATGAGCGCCGCGAAATCGACCCCATCATCGCCATCGAGCGGCACAGGCACGCTTACTTCGTACGCCTGACCATGGTAGCGCATATCGCAGCGGCGCACGAACCGGACATCGGCGCGGTCGATGCCGTCGCTGGAGAGCTCCGCAAGCAACGAGGTCTCGATCTCGCGGTAAAGGCTGCGAACCGTCGCCGCGTCGGTTGAGGCCGCGGCCACGAGGCGGGTGGCGCCGCGGGCGTACTTCACGTCGGTCATCAGCATGCCGAGCGCCGACAGCACGCTTTGATGCACCGGTACGACCATGGTGCGGATGTCCAATTCCTCGGCGACCTGCCCGGCGAACAGGGCGCCGGCACCGCCGAACGGCATCAATGTGAAGTCGCGTGGGTCCAGCCCGCGCTCGACCGATACGGCACGGATGCCGGTGACCATGTTGGCGACCTGGACGCGCACCACGGCCATCGCCGCTGCCCGCGCGTCGAGGCCGAGCGGCGTGGCCACGCCGTCCTGCAAGGCGGTGCGGGCGGCAGCGGCGTCGAGCGTGATTTCACCGCCGGCGAAGCTCTCGGGGCCGATGTAGCCGAGCACGACGGCGGCGTCGGTACATGTCGGCTCCGTGCTGCCGCGGCCGTAGCACGCCGGACCGGGATCGGCGCCCGCGCTCTTCGGGCCGACCTTCAGCGCGCCGCGCACGAGCCGGGCTATACTGCCGCCCCCGGCACCGATGGTATGTACGTCGATCTGTGGAATCTTGACCGGCAGGCCGCCGATGCGCCCTTCGGGCGCGAGCTCGATCCGGCCGCCGCGCACCATGCAGATGTCGAGGCTGGTGCCGCCCATGTCGATTGTGATGACATCGTCATGGCCGGCGGCGCCCGCCACCGCGGCCGCGCCAACCACGCCACCGGCGGGCCCGGAAAGCAGTGTGTGCACTGGAAGCGCACGCGCGCGCTCGGCGCTCATCAGGCCGCCGTTCGACTGAATGATGCGCAGCGGCGCGCCACAGGAAGCGGCGGTAAGCTCGGTTTCGAGCCGATCGACCAGGTGGTGGATCTTAGGCATCACGTAGGCGTTCATCGCCGTGGTGGCGCTACGCTCGAATTCGCGGAACTCGGGGCACACGTCCGACGATAGCGAAATCCGCAAGTCCGGTGCGCGCGCCCGCAGCGCCCGCGCGATACGCCGTTCGTGGGTCGAATCGAGAAACGAGAAAATCAGCACCACGGCGACCGACTCCACCCCGAGGTCGGCCGCCACCCGAGCAATGCGCTCTGCCTCCGCCGCACTCAAGCGTGCGACGGTCGCGCCATCGGCGCCGACGCGCTCGTCGGCCTCGATGCGCCAGCGGCGCGGCACCAGCGGCTCGGGCTTGACGAGGTCCAGATCGAATAGCCGGTGCCGCCATTGACGCTGGATCTCGAGCACGTCCCGGGTGCCGCGGGTGGCGATCAGCGCAACCCGCGCGCCGGTCCGTTCGAGCGTGGCGTTGGTCGCTACCGTCGTGCCGAAGATGAACCGGGCGATCGCCGAGGGCGGAATGCCGTGGCGATCGGCAAGGCGCTCGAGTCCGCGTGCCACGGCTCTTGCCGGGTCGTCGGGGACCGACGGCAACTTGAAGGTGGTAATCTCGCCACTGGTCCCGTCGAGCGCCACGAAGTCGGTAAAGGTGCCGCCCGTGTCGGCCGAGACAAAATAGCGCGTCCCCATGCGACCCCTCATGCCCGGTGCCGGGCGCTCCCCCAATGTCACGAGGCTCACACCACGCTCGTGCCGTCGTCGACGGTCACCGTTTCCCCGTCAATGAAGACGTTGCACGGCGACGCGAGAGATTGCAACACCTCGCTAATGCCGAGCAGCTTTGCGGCACGCCGGGCTGGGATTTGGTGTGATGGGTTCGGCAAGCCACGGCCGGCCCTTCGCCCACTCGGTGGCAATACGGCATTATAAATTTCGCATCGGTCCTGCTTCGAAGTATGCTTTGCGGGAAGCTGGCCCTTCGGGGACGGGCGGCCGCGAAAGGGGGGCGTTTGGGCTGGGGCAGCGACAACAGGCGTGGGGCACTGTGGATGCTGGTCGCCGCGCTCACGATGACCCTGCAGAGCGCCATCGTCAAGGATCTCGGCGCGACCATCGACAGCTTCGAGATCGCCTTTTTCCGCGGCCTGTTCGGGGCTCTTTTGGTGCTTCCCTTTGTATTGCGACGGCTGCGCATGCGCGATCTGTCGCACCGCCTCGGCCTTCACACCGGCCGCGCAATCGCCGGTGTCGGCTCGTTGATCTGCACTTTCTATGCGTTCACGGCGATGCCGCTCGCCGACGCGACGGCGATCATGTTCATAATGCCGATGTTCATGATTGTGCTCGCCGTGCCCTTCCTTGGCGAAACCGTCGGCTGGCGCCGCACGACGGCTACGTTGATCGGCTTTCTCGGCGTCGTCATCGTGGTGCGGCCAGGGACCGCGACCTTCGACCCGGCGAGCTTGATCGCGCTGCTCGGGGCGTTGCTCCACGCCGTCGTTGGCGTGTTCGTAAAGAAGATGGCCCGGGTCGAGCCACCCGAGCTGATCATGATCTATTTCTCGCTCTTCGCGGTGGTGGTGTTTCTCGTGCCGACGCTCTACGTTTGGCACACGCCAACGCCGGTCGAACTGGCGTTGCTCGGCACCGTCGCAGTGCTTGGAACCGTCAACCAAGTGTGTTTCATCGCCGCCTGCCGGGTCGGCGAGATGACCGTGGTGGCACCGCTCGACTACGCACGCCTGCTGTTCGCCGGAATCCTTGGTTATGTGGCGTTCGGAGAAATTCCGGACCAAACGGCCGTGCTCGGCGCCCTCATCATTGTCACCAGCGGCTTCCTTATCCTACGCGGTTCGGCGGTGTCGCATCGCGCCGAAAAGCTGGCCGATGCATCAGAAGCGCTCGATTCGGAACGGCGCGATATCGATCGGCGGCGCCCGCCCGGCGACGAGATCGGCGATGATCCGCCCGGTCATTGAGGAGCCGGTGAGCCCCGTATGGCCGTGACCGAAGGCGTAGTGGACGGCCGAGAAATGCGGTGAGCGACCGATCACCGGAAGCGTGTCGGGAAGGCACGGGCGATGTCCCATCCACTCCGAAACCTGCTCGGTGTTGAGGCCGGGATACATTCGCTTGGCCTGTTCGAGCAGCATGCGCGCCCGGCGGTAATCGGGCGGGGCATCGAGCCCGGCGAACTCGGCGGTGCCGGCGAACCTCATGCCGATTTCCATGGGCGTGGCCACGAACTTCTGTTCCGCCCACATCACGTTCAACCCGGGATCGATCCCGGGCTCCGCGACGGTCACGTGATAGCCGCGTTGGGTTTCGAGCGGCACCTTGCTGCCGATCTGGGCGGCCAGCCGGTGCGACCACGCGCCGGCGGCGATGACCACCGTCGAGACGTCGAGTTCGCCGCCATCCGTGCGCAGGCGGGTCGGCCCGTCGGGGCCGATCTCGAACCCGGTGACCTTGCGCCGGAGGATCGTTCCGCCGGCGCGCACGAATTGCTCGGCCAGCATCTGCACGAGGCGGAACGGGTTGCGACAATGGCCGTGGTCGGGGAAGAACGCGGCGCGCTCGAAGATCGGTGCTAACGCAGGCTCGAGCTGACGGATCTGGTCGCCGTCGAGTTCCTCGAACCGGACGCCGCGAGTGCGGCGCAGCACCAACGCCGGGGCGTCTTTGCGATATGACGCCTCCGACCGGTAGACGTAGAGCTGGCCGACGCGTCGGATCAGGCCCTCGATCTGCGCTGCCTTGACCAACGGGTCGAAGCACTCGAACGTCTGCCTATGAAGCGCTCGCAGCGCGATTGAGATGTGTTCCACGCGCTGCGCCGATCCGGCGCGCCAGAAGCGCACCAGCCAGGGAACCAGGCGGGGAAAATAGGCCGGGCGGACGGTGAGCGGGCCCATGGGGTCAAGCAGCCATTTCGGGACCTGCGACAGCATACCGGGCATCGACAGCGGCACGACCGCTCCGGGGCTTATTCCGCCCGCGTTGCCGAACGAGCAGCTCTCGCCGGGCGGCACCGGATCGAGCACCGCGACCTCGTGGCCGTCGCGTTGCAGATAACTGGCGCAAGCCATGCCGACGATGCCGGCGCCGATTACGGTCAC
>CBDVDY010000088.1:0-10528 GCA_965372875.1 uncultured Alphaproteobacteria bacterium
GCGTTCTCGCGCTCCTCGTTGGCCGAGTTGAGGCTGCCCGCCGCGATCCCGTAGCCGCGCAGCTGCGCCACCTGATCGCGCATCAACGCGATCAACGGCGAGACGACGACGGTCAGCCCGCCGCCCAGGAGGGCGGGGAGCTGGTAGCACAGGGATTTGCCGCTGCCCGTCGGCATGATCGCGAGCACGTCGCCGCCGGTCAGGACCGTCTCGATAATCTCTTGCTGACCCGGGCGATAATCCGCGAACCCGAAGGTTTCGTGCAATACGCGCCTTGCGTCGTTCATGGGTTCGGGCATTCGGCTGCGGCTTTCCTGTCGGGGTTCGCGTTCGCTGCGCCTGTTTATACCAAGTCTCGTTGATACTGACCCATTTGATGGCGGCGGACAAAATCTTTGCGGTCAAATGGGTTATCATCGGCGAAATTTGGTATAATTCGGATAGAGGGAAGCATGAGCCTGACCATCGTCGAGGAAACCACCACCCGCCTCAATCGCAGCGAACTCACTGTGCCGGCGAGCCGCCCGGCGCTGTTCGAAAAGGCGGCCAAATCGGCCGCCGACGTGGTGCTTCTCGACCTCGAGGATTCGGTGGCGCCGGACGACAAGGAGTCGGCGCGCAAGGACGCGATCGCGGCGATCGGCGACATCGACTGGGGCGGCAAGACGCTGTCGCTGCGCGTCAACGGGCTCGATACGGAATTCTTCGAGGCCGATGTCGGCGAGATCATGGAACGGACCAGCGAGCGCCTCGACCTCTTGATGATCCCCAAGGTCGGCACCGCCGAAGACGTCGCCTACGTCGAAGCGCTCGCCGGCAATATCGAGATCGCCGAGGGACGGAGCAAGCGCGTGGGTTTCGAACTGATCATCGAATCGGCCCTCGGCATGAGCAACGTCGATGCCATCGCCGCTTCCAGCAAGCGCATCGAAGCATTGCATTTCGGACCGGGCGATTATGCCGCCTCGATCCGCGCGCGCACCACCGGCATCGGCGCGCCGAGCCCCGATTACGGCATCCTCGCCGCGCCCGGCGAAGGGTTGGACGGCGCGCGCGCGTTCCATTGGGGCGACATGTGGCACTATCCGCTCTCGCGCATCGTCGTCGCCGCCCGGGCCAACGGCCTGCGGCCGCTCGACGGACCCTACGCCGATTTCAAGGATGCCGACGGCCTCGCGGCCCAGGCGCGGCGCGCCGCCGCGCTCGGCTGCGAGGGCAAATGGGCGATCCACCCGGGCCAGATCGACGCGATCAACAATATCTTCAGCCCCGGCGCGGACGAGATCGCCGAGGCCCGCGCCATCCTCGCGGCGATGCAAGCGGCGGCGGACGCGGGCCAGGGCGCGGCCGTGCTCGACGGCCGCATGATCGATGTCGCCTCGGTGCGCCAGGCCGAAGTGCTGGTGAAAAAGGCCGAGCTGATCGAAGCGGCGGGGTGAGGAGAGCGGGGCCGGAATGCGGGGCCGGAACGGGACCTGTGCAATTAATCCTTCATTAATCAAAATTTAGCCATATTTTAACCACACAAATACGGTTGGGACTCCCTTCCCGCCGGCCCGTCCTTGCCGCGCAACGCGGATGTGATAAAACACGATGATGCCGAGCTTCCTCGATTTCGAAAAACCGATTGCCGAACTCGAAGGCAAGATCGAAGAGTTGAGACATCTTTCCGACGGCGGCGGCCTCAACATCACCGAGGAAGTCACCAGGCTGCAGGACAAGGTCGAGCGCCTGCTGAAGCAGACCTACGCGCGGCTCGAGCCATGGCAGAAGGTGCAGGTCGCCCGCCATCCCGACCGTCCGCACGTGTCGGACTATATCGACCATTTGATCGAGGATTTTACGCCGCTCGCCGGCGATAGGGGTTTCGCCGAGGACCTCGCCATCATCGGCGGGCTCGGCCGCTTCCGCGGCCATTCGGTGGTGGTCATCGGTACCGAAAAAGGCGCGGATACGGAGTCCCGCGTGCGGCACAATTTCGGCATGGCGCGGCCCGAAGGCTACCGCAAGGCGCAGCGGCTGATGCGGCTGGCCGAGCGCTTCGGCCTGCCGGTGCTGACGCTCGTCGATACCTCGGGCGCCTATCCCGGCAGGGGCGCGGAGGAGCGCGGCCAGGCCGAGGCCATCGCCCGCTCGATCGAAACCTGTCTCGATATCCGCGTGCCGTTCCTGAGCGTCATCATCGGCGAGGGCGGCTCGGGCGGCGCCATCGCGATTGCCGCCGCCGACATCGTGCTGATGCTCGAGCACGCGATCTATTCGGTGATCTCGCCGGAAGGCTGCGCCTCGATCCTGTGGCGCAGCAGCGAACACGCCAAGGACGCGTCCGAGGCGCTGAAGCTCACCGCCGAGGATTTGCTCGAGCTGAAGATCGTCGACGCCATCGTGCCCGAGCCCCTGGGCGGCGCGCACCGCGACCGTGGCAAGATCGTCGAGACGGTGGGCGCGGCGATCGAGGAATCGCTGCATCCGTTGCTGTCCGTCGAGGGCGGCGCGCTGCGCGCCCAGCGCCGCGAGAAGTTCCTCGGAATGGGACACAAGGGGCTCTCGTAGCGCCGCCGCTGCTGCGCTACACTCCTTGCCGGAACAGAAGCCGGCCCCCCGCGCGTCGATTGCCGGCGGCGCGTTGCGCCGGCACGGAGGACCATGTTCGCCGATACGCGCGGATTGCCACACGGCGGCGATAACGCGGCGGGGCCCGAAGACGAATTCGCGCCCGCCTATCTGGCGCTCGCGCGTTGCGGGGAACTCGCCAGGCGCGCGCGGGAAGCCCGCGAACATTTGCGCGACTGCGACCTCTGCGCCCGCTATTGCCATGTGGACCGGCTCGAAAGCATCAAGGGCGCGGTCTGTCGCACGGGCGGGCGTGCGGTCGTCTCGTCCTACGGGCCGCACCATGGCGAGGAAGACCCGCTCCGGGGCATGAACGGCTCGGGCACGATTTTCTTTTCCTGGTGCAACCTGCGCTGCGTCTATTGCCAGAACTGGGAGATCAGCTGGAAGGGCGAGGGCGACGAAACCACCCCCGACGCGCTCGCGCAAATGATGCTGCGGCTCCAGGGCATGGGCTGTCACAACATCAATTTCGTCAGCCCGAGCCACGTCGTCGCGCAGATCATCGCGGCGGTGGCGATCGCCGCCGGGGCGGGCCTGCGCCTGCCGCTGGTCTACAACACCGGCGGCTACGACAGCCCGGAAGCGCTGGCGTTGCTCGACGGCATCGTCGATATCTACATGCCCGACATGAAGTACGACGATTCGCGGGTCGCGCGGGACTACTCCCACATCCGCGGCTACGTCGCCGCCAACCGCGCGGCGGTCGGAGAGATGCACCGGCAGGTGGGCGATCTGGTGCTCGATTCGCGCGGCATCGCCCGGCGCGGGCTGCTGGTCCGGCACCTGGTGCTGCCGGGCGGGCGCGCTGGCAGCCGCGAGGTGCTGCGCTTCATCGCCGAGGAAATTTCCCTCGACACCTACGTCAATTTGATGGACCAGTACCGTCCCGGTTGGAAGGCGGTCGACGACGACGTTCTCGGCCGGGCGCTCGGGCGCGCGGAATACGCGGCGGCGCTCGCCGCGGCACGGGAATTCGGCCTCGAGCGTCTGGACCATCGCGTCGGGCGTGGCCGGGCCCGATGTCTCCCGCCGACCGGCTCCGAGACGTGAACGGGACGCCCACCCTCGCCGCCATCCGCAACGTGCTGGCCGCGCGCGGCCTCACCCCGCGCGGCGCCTTTCACCCGACCGAAATCGACGAGGTGCCGCCGCTATCCGACGGAAGGGCGGCCGCGACGCTGGTGCTGGCGGGCAATGCCGGGCCGGCGATGTGGGACGCATTCGCCGGCGCCCGGGGAGACGATCCGCGTAAATCCGGCGATCCGCGTCTGGCCGGCGACCACGCGCTCGACGAATTTTCGCGCATCGTGCTCGGCGAAATCGCCGGCGAGTTCGACGCCTTGGCGCTGCTGCCGAACGACGGACCGCCCTATTATCCGTTTCAGCGCTGGGCGATGCGGGCCGAGCCGCTGCACGTCTCGCCGATCGGCATCCTGATCCATCCGGAATACGGCTTGTGGCACGGCTACCGCGGCGCGCTGGCCTTCGCCGAACGGCTCGACCTGCCGCCGCCGGACAGCCAACCCAGCCCCTGTCAAACGTGCGCGGATCGGCCCTGCCTGTCGACTTGTCCCGTAGGCGCGTTCACGGAATCGGGCACGGAATCGGGCGCAAAATCGGACTACGACGTGCCGGCCTGCATCGCCCATATCGAAGCCGCCGCCGGCGCCGATTGCCGCGACCAAGGCTGCCGCGCCCGCCGCGCCTGCCCGGTGGGCCGCGAGTTCATCTATGCGCCGGCCCAGGCCGCCTTCCACACCGCGGCGTTCGTCAAGGCGTATCGAAAGGGGTAGCCGGCGGGACCCCGCTCAACCACTCCACACGGCGGCGGCGAGCCAGAGGCCGCCGAGGGCGTGGATGGCGAGGGTGATCTCGATGGCACGCTTGAGACGGCGGCGCTTGCCCGGCGCGGTATCGATGCCGCGCGCGGCCAGCATGGCGACGAGTGCAAGGATTGCCGGCAGGGCAAGGCCCCAAACCGGCATGGCGCCGCGCAGGACCAGGATCACGATCGCCGCCGGCGCCGCCAGATGCAGCGTGCGGTAGAGCCGCCTGGCCCCATGCGGGCCCATCCTCACGGCCAGCGTCCGCCGGCCCACCGCGGCGTCGGCGCGCGCGTCCGGCACCTCGTTGACGAGCAGGATGGCGGCGATCCAGAAGGTAATCGGCGCCGAGAGCAGGAGCGCGTCGAATCCCAGCGCCGCGCCCTGCAGCCAGGCCGCGCCCATGACCGGCAGCACGCCGAAGGAAGCGCCCACGGCGGTCTCGCCCAGGCCGCGTGCGCTCAGATTCGCGGGCGGCGCCGAATAGAGCACGCCGACGGCGATGCCGGCGAGGCCGAAGAGCAGCACGCCCGCGCCCTTTTCCAGCACCAGGGCGACGCCCGGCGGGACGGCGAGGAGCAGCAGCACGGCCCCCCAGCGCGCCATCTGGGCGGTGCTCATGATGCCGTCCTGGATGAAGCGCGAACCGCCGGTATAGGGTGGGATACGGTCGCGGTTGAGCCAGTCGCTGCCGCTCAGCCCATCGAACACGTCGTTGAGTACGTTGGCGCCGGCGTGCACGCACAGCACCGCGAGAAGGGCCAGGGCAAAGACTCCGAGATCGAGCCCGCCGCCCATGCGCTGGCCCCAGGCCGTGCCGACCAGGAGCGGGATGATCGAGGCGGCGAAGAAGCGGGGCCTTGTCGCATGGAACAGGCGCCCGGCGGCGCGCGACAACGATCCGCCGCCGGCGCTCTCCACGAATGGCCGCATTGCCAAAACCCACTCGTCCATTCAACCGGACAAACATAGGCCGTGCTCGCCGGGACCGCATTGATTGATGTCAACGCCGGTACGATGGGGTGGAATTCAGTTCGAAATCTGGAAGGCGGCAGCGGTGAGGGCAGGCGGCCTCAGGCCACCTTGCCGTGGCACTGCTTGTACTTCTTGCCCGAATTGCACGGGCAGGGCTGGTTGCGCCCGACCTTGCCCCAGGTCGACGGGTCGTCGGGGTCGATCACCGCGGCGGCGGCGGCCGAGCGCACCGGCTGCGGGCGCGGCGGCGCCAGCACGTCGCCGTCCGCATAGGGGCCGCCCATCTCGTTTTCGCCCATCCGTAAGCCCGGGTCGGCGAGCGGGCCGACGGGCGCGCGGCCGGGCGGTTGTTGCGGCGGGCCATCGCCAGCCATGGCCGCGGCCAGCGCCGGGTCGACCCGCGATTCCTCCATCCGTTGCGGTCGGCGCCGCGGCATCGCCGGCTCGGCCTCGCCGATCTGGATTTGCAGGTGCGACAGCACCCCGGTCACCGATTCGCGCAGCCTGTCGAGCATTTCCTCGAACATGTCGAAGGCTTCGCGCTTGTATTCGTTCAGCGGGTCCTTTTGGCCATAGGCGCGCAGGCTGATGCCCTGGCGCAGATGGTCGAGCGCCAGCAGATGATCCTTCCAGTGCTGATCGAGCAACTGCAGCAGCAGGCTCTTTTCGGCCATGCGCATGAGCTCCGAGCCGTACAAATCCTCCTTCTCGGCCATGGCCGCCTGGACCTTCTCGGTGATGCGCTCGCGGATCTCCTGATCGGCGATGCCCTCCTCCTTGGCCCAGTCGGCCACGGGCAGGTCGAGGGCGAACACGCGCTGTACCTCGGTGTGCAGCGAATCCACGTCCCACTGCTCGGGGTAGGCGTGCTCGGGGATGGCGTGCGAGACGACGTCCTCGATCGCCTCGAGCCGCATGTCGGCGATGGTTTCCGCGACCTCCTCGGCGCGCATCAAATCCTTGCGCTGCTCGTAGATCACCTTGCGCTGGTCGTTCATCACGTCGTCGAATTTCAGCAGGTTCTTGCGGATGTCGAAGTTGCGCGCCTCGACCTTCTGCTGCGCCTTCTCGAGCGCCTTGTTGATCCATTTGTGGACGATCGCCTCGCCCTTCTTGAGGCCGAGCTTGCGCAGCCACGCATCCATGCGCTCCGAGCCGAAGATGCGCATCAAATCGTCTTCCAGCGAGACGTAGAACTTGGATTCGCCGGGATCGCCCTGGCGGCCCGAGCGGCCGCGCAGCTGGTTGTCGATGCGCCGGCTTTCGTGCCGCTCGGTGGCGAGCACGAAGAGCCCGCCGGCCTCGATCACCCGGCGCTTGGCCTCGTCCACCTCGGCGCGGATTTTGGCGATGCCCTTCTCGCGCTCGGCTTCGCCGTCGATATCGGCCAGCTCGACCTTGATGCGCATGCCGATGTTGCCGCCCAACTGGATGTCGGTGCCGCGCCCGGCCATGTTGGTGGCGATGGTCACCGCGCCGGGCGCGCCCGCCTGGGCGATGATCTGGGCTTCCTGCTCGTGATAGCGCGCGTTCAGCACGTTGTGCGGGACCTTGCGCTTCTGCAAAAGCGCGGCGAGCATTTCGGATTTCTCGATGCTGACGGTGCCGACCAGCACCGGCTGCCCGCGCTCGCTCGACTCGGTGATGGCGTCGATCACGGCGTCGAATTTTTCCTCGCCGGTGCGGTAGACCTCGTCGTCCCGGTCGGCGCGGATGCACGGCAGGTTGGTCGGAATGTCGATTACTTCGAGCTTGTAGATCTCGCCGAATTCGGCGGCTTCCGTCATCGCCGTGCCGGTCATGCCCGCGAGCTTGGGATAGAGCCGGAAATAGTTCTGGAAGGTGATCGAGGCCAGCGTCTGGTTCTCCATCTGAATCTCGACGCCCTCCTTGGCCTCGAGCGCCTGATGCAGCCCCTCGGAATAACGCCTTCCTTCCATCATGCGGCCGGTGAACTCGTCGATGATGATGATCTTGTCGTCCTTGACGATGTAGTCGGTGTCGCGCGCGAACAGCTTGTGCGCGCGCAGCGCCTGGTTGCTATGGTGGACCAGCCCCACGTTGTTGATGTCGTAAAGGCTGCCCTCGCTCAGCAGCCCCACCTCGGTCAGCAATTCCTCGATCTTCTCCGCGCCGGCGTCGGTCAGCACCACCGTGCGCATCTTCTCGTCTTTTTCGAAATCCTCGTCGGCGAGCTTCGGGATCAGCTTGTTGACCTTGATATAGAGCTCCGAGGAATCCTCGGCCGCGCCGGAGATGATGAGCGGCGTGCGCGCCTCGTCGATGAAGATGTTGTCGACCTCGTCGACGATGGCGAAGTTGAAGGTTCGCTGCACCATCTCCTCGAGCTCGAACTTCATGTTGTCGCGCAGATAGTCGAAGCCGAACTCGTTGTTGGTGCCGTAGGTGATGTCGGCTTCGTAAGCTTGGCGGCGCTCGTTGTCGTCCAGCCCGTGGACGATGCAGCCCACGGACAGGCCCAAAAACGCGTAAATCTGGCCCATCCATTCGGCGTCGCGCTCGGCCAGATAGTCGTTGACCGTGACCAGGTGGACGCCCCGGCCCGTCAGCGCGTTCAGATAGACCGGCAGGGTCGAGACCAGGGTCTTGCCTTCGCCGGTCTTCATCTCGGTGATCATGCCGCGGTGCAGCACCACGCCGCCCGTGAGCTGCACGTCGTAGTGACGCTCGCCCAGCGTGCGCCGCGCCGCCTCGCGCACCGTGGCGAAGGCGTCGACCAGCAAATCGTCGAGGCTCTCGCCGTCCTCGTATCGTTTGCGCAGCCACTCGGTGCGCGCGCGCAACTCCGCGTCCGAAAGCTTCTCGACCTCCGGCTCCGCCGCGTTGATGGCGTTCACCAGCGGCTGGATGCGTTTCACAAATCGTTCGTTGGCGGACCCGAAGACTCGCCGGGCAACAGTGTCGAACATTCAGGTTCCTCGAGCCGGACCGAAATAGGTGCGCGGGCGTGAAAAATCACCCCAGAGAGATAGGGGGAGGGCGCGGCTCTGTCAACGACCGGGGCAAATTCGCGCCGGCCCCGCGCGCCCGATTCGCACGGATTTACGGCGATTTCGAGGGGCCCGCCGGCGCCGGCCACGACGCTCCTTGTACCGGCGCGATCAATATGCCATATCCCCGAAATCGCCGCCGGCGGGATGGCCCGCGGCGGCTCCGCCGCGCCGCAATCCCGCCACCGCGAGAAAACTGGAAAGGTTCCGGTCATGGCTCGTTATTTCCCGAGCGCAATTGTTGTCGCCCTGATGCTCGCCGCTGGTGCCGCCGGCGCGGAAACCCCGGACCCGGTGGTCGCCAGGGTGGATGGCGAGGAGATTCGCCGGTCCGATGTGGTCGAGGCGCAGCAGCTCCTGCCGGCCCAGTACAGGCAGGTCCCATTCGAGCGCCTTTTCGAGCCGCTCCTGGAACGGATGATCAATTCCAGGCTCACCGCCAGGGCGGGCCGCAGGGAAAACCTGCACGAGGGCGAAACGGTGCGGCGGCAAGTCGCCCGCTTCGAGGATCAGGTCGTTGAACGCGTATTTCTCGACCGCCGCATCGAAGCCGTGTTGACCGAAAACGCGCTGCGGCGCCGGTACGCCGATTCGGTCACGGATTTCAAGCCGCAAGAGGAAATCAGCGCCCGCCATATCCTGGTCAAGACCGAGGAGGCGGCGCGCGCCGTGATCGAGGAGCTCGAGAGCGGCGCCGATTTCTCCGAATTGGCGCGCGCCAAATCCACCGGGCCGAGCAAGACCCAGGGCGGAGATCTCGGTTATTTCACGCGCGAGCGCATGGTGCCGGAATTCGCGGACGCGGCCTTCGCGCTGAAGAAGGGCGCCTATACGGGCGAACCGGTCCAGACCCAGTTCGGCTGGCACGTCATCAAACTCGAGGATCGGCGGCAGACCAGGCCGGTTGGCTTCGAGGAGCAAAAGGAGACATTGCGCGAGGAGATGGCCAAGGAGGTGGTCATCGAAATCGTCGCCTCGCTCAAGCGGTCGGCCACGATCGAGCGCTTCGATTCGAACGGCGCGCCCCGCAAGGATAAGCCCGGAGTCAAGGCCGACTGATCCTTGGTATAAACTGGCGCGCGCGGGTTTACCCAAGCTCGCGGCGCCGGCCCGCATTTCAACACGAGACGTTACACGCATGGTTGATCGCTCTCCATTGGCGCCGTCCGAATACGCCGCGCTGCCGCCCATAGGTGGCGCGCGGCTCGGCGCGGTCGACTGCGGCATTCGCTACGAGGGGCGCACGGATTTGTGCCTGATCGAACTGGCGCCCGGCACCAAAGTGGCCGGCGTGCTGACCCGTTCGCTGACCGCCGCGGCACCCGTGGACTGGTGCCGCAAGGCGCTGAAAGGCGGACGGGCCCGGGCGATTCTGGTCAATTCCGGCAACGCCAACGCCTTTACCGGGGCGGCGGGCAGGGCGTCGGTCGCGGACTCCGTGGATGCCGTCGCCAAGCTCTTGGGCTGCCGCCGCAACGAGATTTTCGTGGCCTCGACGGGAGTCATCGGCGAGCCGCTGCCCGAAGGGAAGATTTCCAAGGCGCTGCCCGGCCTGCGCCGCAAAATATCGGGCCGGCGCTGGCTGGAGGCGGCCGAAGCCATCACGACCACCGACACCTTCCCGAAGCTGGCCACCCGCACGGCGCGGATCGGCGAGACGGAGGTGATCCTCAACGGCATCGCCAAGGGCTCCGGCATGATCGCGCCCGACATGGCGACGATGCTGGCGTTTGTCGTGACCGACGCCAGGATCCCGGCCGCCGTGCTGCGGAAGCTGCTGCTCAAGGCCAACGATGGTTCGTTCAATTCCATCACCGTCGACAGCGACACCTCGACCAGCGACACCGTGCTGTTGTGCGCCACGGGCCGGGCCAGGCACCGCCGGGTGGCGGCACCGGGGGACGCGCATCTCCACGATTTCCGCCGGGCGCTCGACGATCTCATGCTCGATCTCGCGCACCAGATCGTGCGCGACGGCGAGGGCGCCTCGAAGTTCATCGCGATCGCCGTCAGCGGCGCGGCTTCGAAACGCGCGGCCAAGCGCATCGGCTTCTCCATCGCCAACTCGCCGCTGGTCAAGACCGCCATCGCCGGCGAGGACGC
>CBDVDY010000089.1:0-10491 GCA_965372875.1 uncultured Alphaproteobacteria bacterium
ACCTTACCCGCTTTGTGTCGCGCACGGAAGGGGAGGGGGCGGGATACGCGGATTACGCGGGTTACGCGCCTCAGGCGTCGTGGCGGCGGAAGGTCAGGGTGGCGTTGGTGCCGCCGAAGCCGAAGCTGTTCGACATGGTGGTGTTGAGATCGATGTCGTCCTTGCGCTCGAGCACGATGGGCATGCCCTCGGCCTCGGGGTCGAGTTCGCTGACATTGGCCGAGGCGGCGATAAAACGGTTCTCCATCATCAGCAGGCAGTAGATCGCCTCGTGCACGCCGGTGGCGCCCAGCGAATGGCCGGTCAGCGACTTGGTCGAGCTGAAATAGGGAATTTCGTTGCTTCCGCCGAACACATCGCGGATCGCCTGCAGCTCCTTGACGTCGCCGACCGGCGTGCTGGTGCCGTGCGTGTTGATGTAGTCGACCGGCGCGTCCAGGCCCTGGGTAGCCATGCGCATGCTGCGCACCGCGCCCTCGCCCGAGGGCTGCACCATGTCGTAGCCGTCCGAGGTGGCGCCGTAACCGACCAATTCGGCGTAGATCTTGGCGCCGCGCGCCTTGGCGTGCTCGAGTTCTTCGATCACCACCACGCCGCCGCCGCCGGCGATGATGAAGCCGTCGCGGGAGACGTCGAACGGGCGCGAGGCGGTCTCGGGCGTATCGTTGAAGTCCGACGAGAGCGCCGTCATGGCGTCGAACAATACCGAAAGCGACCAGTGCAACTCCTCGCCGCCGCCGGCGAAAACCACATCCTGCTTGCCCAACTGGATGAGCTCGGAGGCGTTGCCGATGCAATGCGCGCTGGTCGAGCAGGCCGAGGTGATGGAATAGCTCAGGCCCTTGATCTTGAAGGGCGTGGCGAGCGTGGCCGAGTTGGTGCTCGACATCGCCCGCGGCACCATGAACGGCCCGACCTTGCGCGAGCTGCCTTTCTCGCGGAGCGCATCGACCGAGCGCACGACGTTTTTCACCGACGGCCCGCCCGAGCCCATGATCAGGCCCGTCCGCTCGTTCGAGACCTCGTTCTCCTCGAGACCCGAATCGGCGATCGCCTCTTGCATGGCGATGTAGTTGTAGGCCGCGCCGTCGCCCATGAAGCGCCGCTGGCGGCGGTCCACTACCGCGTCGATGTCGATTTTGGGCGCGCCGTGGACGTGGCTGCGAAAGCCCAAATCCTTGTATTCCTGGCAGAATACGATGCCCGAGCGTCCCTCGCGCAGGGAGTCGACAACCTCTTGCTTGTTGTTGCCGATGCAGGAGACGATGCCAAGACCGGTGACGACGGCGCGCTTCAACGGACGGGCTCCCTAAAAATCATCGGTGGAGGTGAAGACGCCGACCCGCAGGCCGTTCGCCTGGTAGACGTCGCGGCCATCGACCCGCATCACGCCGTCGGCGATGCCAAGGCTCAGCTTGCGGCGAATGACCCGCTTGATATCGATATGGTAGCTCAGCAATTTGGCGTCGGGCAACACCTGGCCGGTGAGCTTGACCTCGCCGACGCCGAGCGCCCGGCCGCGCCCCGGCAGCCCAAGCCAGCCGAGATAGAAGCCGAGCAGTTGCCAGAGCGCGTCGAGTCCGAGGCAGCCCGGCATCACGGGATCGGTTTCGAAGTGGCACTGGAAGAACCACAGATCGGGCCGGATATCGAATTCGGCGACGATCTCGCCCTTGCCACGGGTGCCGCCGTCCTCGCTGATTTTCACGACGCGGTCGAACATCAGCATCGGCGGCAGCGGCAGGCGCGCGTTGCCCGGTCCGAAGAGCTCTCCGTGGGCGCAGCTCAACAGATCTTCGTAGGTATAGGCGTTTTGCTGAATCAAGGTCGTTTTGTCCGCCACCCGAGCGCCGTTGGTGTCCGGCGCCGCCACGTTCTCGATCAAATCCACGGCCAACCTCATGTCATTGCACCGCGCCGCCGGAATCCCGGCTCCCGCCTGGCGCTTAGAAGCTATCCGCACCTTCCCTTCGAGACTACCCATATATCCACTCGCGGCGAGAAAACCAGCCCCCGGGGACGGTCATCGGGCCCCATGACCGAATAGCAGGGAATCCGGGTCGTTGCTGATGATTTGCGCCACGCCCCAGCCGAGCAGCCGGCGGGCATGGACCGCGTCGTCGACCGTGAAGGCGGCCACGGACAGGCCGGCCTCGGTCACCTCGCGGATCGCCTTTCGGGTCAAAAAATGATGATTTCCATGTATTTCGTGGCAGCCGAGCCTCCCAGCCAGGCTTCGCCAGCCGCGTCCGAGGCGGCGCACCACCAGGGCCCGGGGAATTTCGGGCATGGCATCGCGGAAGACGGCGAGTGCTTCCGCGTTGTAGCTGGCAACCAGCATCTCCGGCCGGGTCGAATCGGGCATTTCGGCGAGCGCCGCGAGAACGGCGTCGGCCACGCCCTCGCCCTTACCCTCGTCCGCCTTGATTTCGAGATTGGCGGTGACCCCGAGCGCGGCCAGAGCCTGGAGAGTCTCCTGCAAGGCCGGGACGCGCTGGCCCGCGAATTCCGGGGCGAACCAGGTGCCGGCGTCGAGCGCGCGTATGGCCTCGAACGGCGTTTCGGCGACGGCGCCGGTGCCGTCGGTCGTGCGGTCGAGCGTCTTGTCGTGGATAACTACGGGACGGCCGTCGGCGGAGAGTCGGATATCGAACTCGATCCGGGTCAGACCGAGCGACGCGGCCCGGCGGAAGCCGGCAATGGTATTTTCCGGCGCAAGCGCCGCCACGCCGCGATGACCGATGACCCGGCGCAAGTTCCGGGCCGGAGCGTCGGCGGAATCGCCGGCGGAGTTGGGCGAGTCGTCCGTGTTTTGCAAATTCCGGCCGCCGGCCTGGCGCCCGGCGCCCTTGATTATCAGTGACCGGATGCGGCGCCCGCCGAACGGGCGCCGCCCGGGCCAGTTCTAGTTCGCGGCCTTGGCCTGCCGGCGCGGCTGGTTGCCCAAATCCTCGCCGGTTTCCTGATCGACGACCCGCATGGACAGCTTGACCTTGCCACGGTCGTCGAAGGACAGAACCTTGACCTTGACCGTGTCGCCCTCGTTGACCACGTCGGAGACCTTGCCGACCCGGTGATCGGCCAGCTCGCTGATATGAACGAGGCCGTCCTTGGGGCCAAGGAAGTTCACGAAAGCGCCGAAATCGACGACCTTCACGACCTTGCCGCTGTAGATCGTACCGATCTCGGGTTCCGCGACGATGCTTTTGATCCAGTCGATCGCGGCGGTCCCAGCCTTGTCGTCGACCGCGGCCACCTTGATCGTGCCGTCGTCCTCGATATCGATCTTGGCGCCGGTGACCTCGGTGATCTCGCGGATGACCTTGCCGCCGGTGCCGATGACGTCGCGGATTTTGTCCTTGGGTATGGAGATCGTGGTGATCCGCGGCGCGTGCTCGCTGACCCCGTCGCGCGCGGTGTTGAGCGCCCGATTCATGTTCTCCAGGATGTGCATGCGGCCATCCTTGGCCTGGGCCAGCGCGATCTCCATGATCTCCTTGGTGATCCCGGTGATCTTGATGTCCATTTGCAGCGAGGTAATGCCTTGCTCGGTGCCGGCGACCTTGAAATCCATGTCGCCGAGATGATCCTCGTCGCCGAGGATATCGGAGAGCACCGCGTACTCGTCGCCCTCCTTGATCAGGCCCATGGCGATGCCGGCGACCGGCCGCGACAGGTTCACGCCGGCGTCCATCAGCGAGAGCGAGCCGCCGCACACGGTCGCCATCGAGGACGAGCCGTTCGATTCGGTGATCTCGGAGACCACGCGAATGGTGTACGGGAACTCCTCCTTGCTGGGCATCAGCGGCCGGATTGCCCGCCAGGCGAGTTTGCCATGGCCGACCTCGCGCCGCCCGGTGAAGCCGAAACGGCCGGCCTCGCCCACCGAGTAGGGCGGAAAGTTGTAATGCAACAGGAAGTGTTCGCGGTATTCGCCCTCGAGCGCGTCGATGATCTGCTCGTCCTGGCCGGTGCCAAGCGTCGTGACCACCAGCGCCTGGGTCTCTCCGCGGGTGAACAGCGCGCTGCCGTGCGCGCGCGGCAATATGCCGACTTCGCATTCGATGGGGCGGACTGTCTTGGTGTCGCGCCCGTCGATGCGCTGGCCGCTCTTGAGAATATTGCCGCGGACGATGTCCTTCTCGAGCTTCTTGAACTGATCGCCGGCGATTTCGGCCAGGGCCGCATCTTCGGCGAACCCGTCGATTACCGATTTCTTGATTTCGCCGATTCGCTGCTGGCGCTCCTGCTTGACGGTAAGCCCATAGGCCCCACGCAAATCGGCCTCCGCCTGGTCCTTGACGCGGGCGCCGACGCTGTCCAGCTCGGCCGGCTCCTCCGGCAGCGCCCACGGCTCCTTGGCCGCCAGTTCGGCCAGACCGATGATCGCCTTGATCACCGTCTGAATCTGTTCATGCGCGAACATCACGGCGCCGAGGACGATGTCCTCGGGCAGCTCCTTGATCTCCGATTCCACCATCAACACGCCGTCCATGGTGCCGGCCACGATCAAATCCATTTGCGAATTAGGCATCTCGTCGATCTGCGGGTTGAGCACATACTCGCCATCGATGTAGCCGACGCGGGCGCCGGCGATCGGGCCGAGGAACGGTATCCCCGAAATGGTCAGGGCCGCCGAGGTGCCGATCATCGCCGGAATGTCGGGGTTGTTCTCCAGATCGTGGCACAGCGTCGTGCAAATGACCTGCGTCTCGTTCTGGAACCCCTTGGCGAACAGGGGCCGGATCGGCCTGTCGATGAGGCGCGAGGTCAGCACTTCCTTTTCGCCGGGCCGCCCTTCGCGCTTGAAAAAGCCGCCGGGAATCTTGCCGGCGGCGAATGTCTTTTCCTGATAGTGAACGGCGAGCGGGAAAAAATCGATGCCTTGGCGCGCCGTTTTCTGCGCCACGACGGTGCACAGCACCGACGAATCTCCGTAAGTGACCTGGACCGCGCCGTCGGCCTGACGGGCGATCTTGCCGGTCTCGAGGACCAGCTTCCTGCCGCCCCAATCCAACTCTTTTCGATGAACTTCAAACATATCTCTACATCCTTCCAACCGGGATCCCATGATCCCGCTTACAGTCGTTATCTCTTACCATGCCATGACAGTCGACCGCCCGACCGCCGGTACGGCGGCGTAGCGATCCCGTTGTTCCAACCGGGCGGGCAGGCAATCGGCATGCGCCGGGCCGTACCATCGCCGGTGTCGGGTGTCGTCAACGTCGCAGTTCAAGGCTCTTGATCAACGATTCGTAACGAGCCACGTCCTTGCGTTTTACATAGTCGAGCAATCGGCGGCGGCGGCCAACCATGATCAGCAGGCCACGCCGCGAATGGTGGTCTTTCTTGTGGGTCTTCAAATGGTCCGTGAGGTTGCGGATGCGTTCGCTGAGGACGGCCACTTGAATATCCGGCGAACCCGTATCGGCCTTGCCGGTGGCGTACTCGCCAATCAGCTCCTGCTTCCGCTCTGCGGTTATCGACATCGTCTACTCCATGGTTACGTGTTAAGCACCCGCACCGGATATACTTGGTTTCCCTCCAACCGGGTGAACGCCACCAACCTGCCATCGGTCAGCGCGCAGAGCACACAGCCGTCGGTCAAATCGCGGATCCGTTCCCGGTTAGCGGTTCGGAGCACCGGCACGGGCTGGCCGCGCCTTAAGCGGCCCGCCTCGCTTTCCGTCATGGCCAGCGCCGGGATGTCGTCCAGCGCGGTCTCGACGGGTTGCAGGCAATCGGATAGGGCCGCACTATGCCCCAGCGCGGTCAGATTTTCTAGCGAAATCGCCTGTTTCTCCAAAAAGGGGCCGACCGAGACGCGGCGCAACCGGGTCACGTGCCCGAGCGTGCCAAGCGAGGCGGCGAGGTCCCTGGCAAGGCTCCTCATATAGGTCCCCTTGCCGCACTCGACAAGAAACGAGGCGTGATCCGCGTCGGGCAGGTCGACGAGTTCGTAGCGGTCGATCCGCACCCCGCGCGCCTCGAGCTCGGGCGCGGCATTCGCACGCGCCAGCGCGTAGGCCCGCTTGCCATCGACCTTGATCGCCGAATAGGTCGGCGGGACCTGCATTATCTCGCCCCGGAAAGCGGCCAGCGCGGCCCGGATTTCGGCCTCGTCCGGGCGCTTTCCGCTGGTTCCGGTTAGCGCGCCGTCGGCGTCGTCGCTATCCCGCGATTCGCCCCAGCGCACCGTGAAGCGATAGGCCTTGGCCCCGTCCATGACGTAGGAGACGGTCTTGGTAGCCTCGCCCAGCGCGATCGGCAAAACGCCGGTGGCCAGGGGATCGAGGCTGCCCGCATGCCCCGCCTTGGCCGCGTCGAGCAGGTACCGGACCTTCGCCACCGCCTGGGCCGAGGTCATGCCCGCCGGCTTGTCGAGGACCAGCCAGCCGTTGATCGCCCGCCCGCGCCGTCTACGCGCCATGCTTGCCCCTCCGGCGTTTTTTCGACCCCCGAGGCGGGCCGCCGCCCGCGACTTCGGGCTTGGGCAACGCCTCGCCCCGCAGCAGGGCGTCGACGCGGCTCGCCGCCGCGAACGATTCGTCGACCGCGAACGAGAGCCGCGGCGTAAACCTGAGTTCGACCTCGCGGGCGATTTGCCCCTGCAAATAGGCCGCCGCGCGGGAGAGCCTTTCTACCACGGCCGATTCCTCGCCGCCGCCGAGCGGCATGACGAAGGCGGTGGCCTTCCTGAGGTCGGGGGAGAGGCGCACCTCGGTGACCGTGATCGGCACGTCGCGCAACTCGGGGTCGTGCAAATCGCCGCGCCCGAGGATTCGCGCCAGGGCATGACGCAACTCTTCGCCGACGCGCAATTGCCTTTGGCTGGGTGCCTTGCCGCGATGCACTGTCATTCGCCGCCTACCGCCGAGCCGCCGCTACAGATGACGCGCGACTTCCTCGACCTCGAAGCACTCGACGACATCGCCGGACTTGATGTCCTGATAGTTCTCGAAGGCCATGCCGCACTCGTAGCTCTCCTTGACCTCGCGCACTTCGTCCTTGAAGCGTTTGAGGCTCGAGAGCTTGCCATCGTGCACCACGACGTCGTCGCGCAGCAGGCGGATCTTCGAGCCGCGCCGCATCGCGCCCTGGGTGACCATGCAGCCGGCAACCTTGCCGACCTTGGTGATCGAAAACACCTCGCGAATTTCGGCGCTGCCGATCAGCGTCTCCGTCACGGTGGGCGCCAGCATGCCGCTCAGGATCGACTTCAGATCGTCGATGATCTCGTAAATGATCGAATAGTAACGAATTTCCACCTTGTCGCGCTGCGCCAACTCGCGCGCCTGCGGGTTGGCGCGGACGTTGAAGCCGATGATCAGCGCCTGCGACGCGCGCGCCAGCGCCACGTCCGATTCGGTAACGCCGCCGACGCCGGCGTGCAGCACCTGGCAAGCGACCTCGTCGGTGGCGAGGCCCTCGAGGCTGCCGACGATGGCCTCGACCGAGCCCCGCACGTCGGCCTTGACGATGATCGGCATCTGATCGGCTTCGCCGGCCGCGATCTTGGAGAACATCTCCTCGACCGTACCGCGCTCGGACGCCAGGCCCGCTTCCTGCTTCACCCGGCGCTGCCGGTATTCGGTGATTTCGCGGGCCCGCGCCTCGGTTTCGACCACGGCGAAGTCATCGCCGGCCGAGGGCGCCCCGCTGAGACCGAGTATTTCGACCGGCATCGAGGGACCGGCCGCCTCGATGTTCTGGCCCTTGTCGTCGATCAGCGCCCGCACCTTGCCCCACTCTCCGCCGGCGATGCAGATGTCGCCGACCCGAAGCGTGCCGCGCGCAACCAGCACCGTCGCCACCGGGCCGCGCCCGCGCTCCAGCTTGGCCTCTACGACGACGCCCTGGCCGAGCCGGTCGGGATCGGCCTTGAGCTCCAGAATCTCGGCTTGCAGCAGGATCGCTTCCTCGATCTTGTCGAGGTTGGTTCTCTCGGTCGCCGAGATTTCGATCGCCTGCACGTCGCCGCCCATATTCTCGACGACGATTTCGTGCTGCAACAGGTCCTGACGCACTTGGTCGGGGTTGGCGTTCGGCCGATCGATCTTGTTGATGGCGACGATTATCGGCACTTCGGCCGCCTTGGCGTGGTTGATCGCCTCGACCGTCTGCGGCTGAATACTGTCGTCGGCGGCGACCACCAGGACGACGATATCGGTAACCTTGGCGCCACGCGCGCGCATTTCCGTGAAGGCCTCGTGGCCGGGTGTATCGACGAAAGTGATATGGCCGCCGGCGGGCGTCTCCACCTGGTAGGCGCCGATATGCTGGGTGATGCCGCCGGCCTCGCGGCTGACGACGTCGGTCTCGCGCAGGGCGTCGAGCAACGATGTCTTGCCGTGGTCGACATGGCCCATCACGGTGACCACGGGCGCCCGCGGTTGCAGCTTCTCGGGATCGTCCGGCTCGCCGTCGAGCCCGATCTCGACATCGGATTCGGCGACGCGCTTCACCTTGTGGCCGAATTCGCCGACCACGAGTTCGGCGGTATCGGCGTCGAGTTCCTGGCTCATCGTCGCCATCACGTCCATCTGCATCAACGCCTTGATCACGTCGGTGCCGCGCTCCGCCATGCGGTTGGCCAGCTCCTGCACGGTGATGGTTTCGGGCACCACAACCTCGCGGACGAATGCCTTTCCCTCGGTCTGCGCTTGCTCGAGCTGACGCTGCCGTTCGCGCTCGCGCGCGCGGCGCAGCGATGCGAGGCTGCGCACCCGCTCTTCGCCATCGTCCTCGAGCGCCTGGGTAATCGTCAGCTTGCCCGCCCGGCGCCGCTGTTCGCCGCGCCGATCGCCGGTCGGGCGAGGCTTGTCGGGTCGCGCGCGCTTGCTGCGCTCGGGCCGGCCCGTGTCCGGTTCCGCCGGCGCCACCGGCGCTCTCGACGCCACCTTGGCCGCCACCCTGGCGGTGGCGGCGCCGGGCTTCAACTTCATCGGCCCCGCCGGCCCGTGGATTTCCTCCTCGGCGAGCCGGCGCGCCTCGCCGTCGGCCTCGCGCAAGGCGTCTTCCCTGGTTCGCGCCGGCTCTTCTCCGTCTTCGACACGTGGCTCCGCTTCGGCCGCGGCTTCTGGCGCGGGCTCGGCCGCGTCCGCTTCGGCCGCGACCGATTCGTCGGGATGGACCACGCCCTGAAGCGCGCGGACCCGCGCCGCGCGTTCGGTGTCGGTGAGCGCCCTCGGCTCGGCGGTCTTTTCGGCCGGCGCCCTGGCCTCGACGCTCTTGGGCTGCGCCTCCTCGGCGGCGTCCGCCGCCGCTTTCAGCTCCTCGACCCTTACTTCGGCCATATTGCCGCCGGCGGCGGGTGCGTACGTCCGCTTTTTCTTGACCTCGACCGTGACCGTTTTCGACCGGCCGTGCGAGAAGCTTTGACGCACCTGTCCGGCCTGGACCGTCTTTTTCAGTTCCAGTTTTCCCGGCCGACTGAGCGTCAGCGGCTTGTTGCTTTCGGTTTCCTTGGCTTCGGTCATAGTCGTCAAACTTTCTTGTTGGCCCCTATGCCGCCCACGGCGGCGTCGACGCCGCCGGCGCGGAACCCGGCGAGACGAGCGGATTCGCGCAGCAGCGACTCGGCGAGACGCCCCGGCGCCAATGCCGCGTGAACCACCGATTCGCGGCCGAAAGCCCGGCCCAATTCGGCGCTGTCGATCGATTCGACACGCGGCAAGCCGGGCCCAAGCGCCCGCAGCTTACGCGCGCCGTCGGCGGCGGCGTCGGCCGCCGTCACCAAGATTGCGGCACGGTCTCCACGAAGCCACTCGCGCACCACCTCGAACCCGATTGCCGCCTGTCCGGCGCGCCGCGCAAGACCCAGGCAATTCACGGCGCGTTCGAGGAGCAGCCGCTCCACCCTGTCGACAAGATCGTCGGGCGCCACGACCGGCGCGCGCGCGGCCCTGGCGAACAATTTCCGGGCGCAAGCCGCCGCCACTATATCCCGCCGCGCGGTCAACCACAAACCCCGGCCGGGCAAATTCGCGGCCACGTCGGGCACCACCGTGCCCGACGGATCGACGGCGAACCGGATCATTTGCTCTTTCGGCAGCAGCGCCCGCGTGACCAGACACTTTCGTTCCACCGCCACGGCGGAGGACGCGCGTCCGGACCTGCCCGGGACGGACAGACCACTGGTTTCCGTTGTCTGCTCGCTTGCCAACATCATGTTTTTCCGACCGGTCCCGCTATTCGCTTTCCGCCCGCGGCGCGGCGTCGACATTCGCCTCCGGCGGCGGCAACTCGTCAGGCGTTTCCTCGCCGCCGGCCTCGTCCTCCGCGGCCGGCTCCTCGTCGGCGAACCAGTGGGCCCGCGCCGCCATGATGAGCGCGTCGGCCTCGGCCGACGACAGCAGGCTTCCCGAGACCAGGACGGCGATGCTGTGCGCATCCATCTGCGCCAAATCGTCGAGCGTGGGCTCGGTTTTCTGGCCCTCGGTTTTCTGGCCCTCGGTTTTCTGGCCCTCGGTTTTCTGGCCCTCGGTTTTC
>CBDVDY010000090.1:0-10447 GCA_965372875.1 uncultured Alphaproteobacteria bacterium
ATCGCCGCGCTGGAGGCCGAGCTCGGGGCACGCGCCGCGCCGAAAAAATCCGCCGAGGCGAAGCCGGCCAAGCCGAAGACGAAGGCCAAGGCCAAAGGTAAGGCCAAAGGATAAAAGTGACGCGGCGCCGGAGACGGCATGGGCCATCCCCGCGGCTCGTATCTCAACATTTAGTGTCTGATTTCGCGCCGACCCCAAAATCTTACTTGCAGGCGGCCCGGCAATTTGGCACCCTACATGTTGTAGTGTGCCGAAGAGTAAGCGCCACAATATCTGGGGTCCCATTTTCGGCACGAGAACGCCGCGCGTAATTTCGCGTGACCGCCCGGGGAGGGCGCAGAAATGGCCAACATGCTTGCCGCAGGCCACGCCTCGCGGAATCCACTGGATATCCTGGAAGAGATCGTCAGCGCCAACGATTGGCCCTTCGACCGGATGAGCAGCGATGAGTTGATGGCCGAATTCTCCGGTCATTGGTGCAGCTATCACATGCAGTTCACCTGGGCCGAGGATTTGGGCGCCATGCATTTCTCCTGCGTCATGGACGCCGCCGTCCCGAAGCACCGGCGCGATTTGGCCAACGAGCTGCTGGTGCACGCCAATCCGAAATTGTGGCTGGGCCATTTCGAGCTGACCGCGACAAGGGGCCTGCCGGTATTTCGCCATACCGTGCTGTTGCGTGGCGCCCGCGGCGCCAGCGTCGAACAGCTCGAGGATCTGATGGACATCGCCCTGGTCGAATGCGAGCGTTTCTATCCCGCCTTCCAGTTCGTGACCTGGGGCGGCAAGTCGGCGGCGGAAGCGGTGGCCGCCGCGCTGATCGATACCGAGGGAGAGGCGTAACGTGACAGGAGCGCTGCTGCTCGCCGGTTGCGGCAAGATGGGCGGCGCGCTCCTCGAAGGGTGGATCGAGGCCGGCTACCCGCCCGAGCGGATCACCGTCGTCGAGCCGGACAAAGACGCGGCCAAGCGCCACGGGCGCAAGGACGGCCCTACCTTCCTGGCCAGCCCCGCCGATCTGGAATCCGGCTTCGCGCCCGCATTGGTCGCCTTCGCGGTCAAGCCGCAGATGATGGACGCGGTGGCCCCCGCCTATGCATTGTTCGCCGGCCCCGATACGGTTTTCCTGTCGATTGCCGCCGGCAAGACGATCGCCTATTTCGAGGACGTGCTCGGCGCGCGGGCGGCGGTGGTGCGCGCCATGCCCAATACGCCGGCCGCGGTCGGCCACGGCATATCGGTGGCTTGCGCCAACGCCCTGGTGAGCGACGCGCAAAGCCGGCTGTGCGGCGATCTTCTGGCCGCCGTCGGCGAGGTCGCCTGGGTCGAGGACGAGGCGCTTTTGGATCCGGTGACCGCGGTCTCGGGCAGTGGCCCGGCCTATGTGTTTTTGCTGGTCGAGTGCCTGGCCCGCGCCGGTATCGAAGCCGGCCTGCCGGACGAGCTGGCCCGGCGGCTGGCGCGGCGCACCATCACCGGCGCCGGCGAGCTGTTGCGGCTCTCGGAGGAGGACGCGGCGACGCTGCGGAAAAACGTTACCAGCCCGGCGGGCACCACGCAGGCGGCGCTCGACGTGCTGATGGCCGATGACGGGCTGGAAGCGCTGATGATCCGCGCCGTCGACGCGGCCGCGCGCCGCTCGCGCGAACTCGCGGATTGACATGGCGGCCGAAAACGACGGCCTCCCGGCCAGCGCCCGGCGGGTCCAGGACGCGCTCGCCGGCCGCGGTTTCGCCAACCGGATCATCGAGATGCCCGACAGTACGCGCAGCGCCGCCGACGCAGCCGCTTCGGTCGGCTGCACCGTGGCGCAGATCGCCAAATCGATCGTCTTCCGCGCCGCCCAATCCGACCGGCCGGTGCTGGTCATCGCCAGCGGCGTCAACCGGGTGGACGAGGCGCGGGTGGGCGCGGCGCTGGGCGAACCCCTGGCCAAGGCCGACGCCGAATTCGTGCGCGCCAGCACTGGCTTTGCCATCGGCGGCGTGCCGCCCATCGGCCATTCCGGCCCGGTGGAAATCTTCATCGACGAGGATTTGCTGCGACATTCCGAAATCTGGGCCGCCGCCGGCACGCCGCGCTGCCTGTTCCGGCTGACCCCCGACGATCTCGTCCGCATGACCGGCGGGCGGGTGATCGCTTCGAAATAGGGCGTTTTCCGACCAGGTCGCTCCGGCCCAGACGCTACGTGCCCTCGCGGACCGGGCCCAGCATGCGGCGCATTTTCTCCAGCGCGCGGGCCTCGAGTTGGCGCACGCGCTCCTTGGAAATCCCGAGTTCGCGGCCGATGGCTTCGCGCGTCGGCACCGCGTCGGCGTAGTAGCGCGCCTGAATGATGAGCTGCTCGCGGGGCGGCAGGGCGTCGAGCGCGCGGGCCAAAAGCCCGTTCCAGAACCGCGACTCGCTCTCCTCGACCGCTTCCTCCTCGGGGTTCGGGCGCCCGCAGGCGAGGCGGCCGAGCCAGTCGGCCGATTGCTCGCCGGCGCCGTACCCGCCGGTCGTCCGTTCGCCGCGAATCGGACGGTTGAGCGACAAGTCGAACCGCGCCACCCTTTGCGCCAACGCGGTGACTTCGCGCAACGGCACGTCGAACCGCTTGGCAAGCGGCGCCAGCAGCTCTTCGCCAAGCGCATCCGCCCCGTCGCGCAACTCGACCATCATGCGGCGCAATTTGAAGAACAAGGTCTTTTGCGTCGCGGTCGTGCCGATGCGCACGCTCGACCACGAGCGCACGACGTGGTCCTGGATCGCCGCCCGCACCCACCACATGGCGTAGGTGGCGAATCGCACGTCGCGCCCGGGATCAAAGCGTTTGGCCGCGCGCAAGAGCCCGATCGTGCCTTCCTGGATAAGATCCTGCAGCGACGGCCCGTAATTGCGATACTTGCGGGCCATCTTGACGACGAACGGCAGGTGGGAGTTGACCAGCCGCGTGGTCGCGTCCCGGTCGCCGTCGCGCGAACGCCGGGCGAGATCGCGCTCCTCTTCCCGGCTCAACAGGGGCTGGGCGCGTATAGTGCGAAGAAATCCGGCGCCGGAATTCCGGTCGATCCCGTCTTCGGTCCCGGGCGCCACCGGCCGGCCGCGATCCGAAGTCATGAGCGCTCCTTCTCCATACCCGAGAATCGCACGGCGGCGGACAAATTCAAATCGCAATTCGGCGCGCCCGCCACGCATTCGGAAGAGTCGCCGCGGGCAAATTCGGACTCGGCCGCCACCTATGATATGATGGTTGCGGCTATCGAGAATCAAGGCCGCCGCGGCGGCTAAATCGGATTCTTACCACTAGCCCCCTGGGAGGACATCAAATGGTCAAAAAAGCGGATATCCCCAGGCACCTCGTGTCGAGCGCGTTGGCGCTGGCCGAGACGTACGGATGGCGTCGGGTCACGCTTGGCCAGATCGCCGAGGAAGCCGGTATCCCGCTGGCCGATCTCTATCGCCTGTACCCGTCGAAATCTGCCATCCTCTACGGCTTCGTGGACCAGATCGACGAGGCCGTGCTCGCCAGCAAGTTCAATCACGGCGCGGACGATTCGGCGCGCGACCGGCTGTTCGACGTGCTGATGCGCCGCTTCGAGCTTCTTGGCCGGGATAAGCCGGGCTTGAAGGCGGTGGCGCGGGACAGCATGAGCGATCCATGCGCCCTGTTGTGCCACGGCGCACGGCTGTTGCGCTCGATGGCGTGGATGCTGGAGGCCGCCGGGATCGGCTCGGCCGGCGTGAACGGCCGCATCCGGACCAAGGGGCTGGCCGTTGTCTATGCCTCCTTGTTGCCGGTCTGGCTGCGCGACGATTCCGCCGACATGGCCAAGACCATGGCCGCCCTCGACCGCTGGCTGGCGCGCGCCGAAAGCATCACGTCGATGATATGGGGCCGGCGCCAGGTGGAACCCGAGGCGCCGGAAGCCGACCCGTCCGGCGGGGTCGAGCCGCCGCCCGCGCCGGCCGGCTGAGCCGGTCCGCGCCCGCCGCTTCGCGCGGCCGTTTCCGCGCAGGGAGAACCGATGCCCATTGCGTACGAGGATTTTCAGCGCGTCGACGTCCGGGTCGGCACAATCCGCAGCGCGGAGCCGTTCGAGAAGGCGCGCGCGCCGGCCTACATCCTGACCGTCGATTTCGGCCCCGAGATCGGCGTCAAGAAAACCTCGGCCCAGATCACCGCGCACTACGCGCTGGAGGAAATCGTTGGCCGGCAGGTCGCCGCCGTGGTCAACTTTCCGCCGAAGCAGATCGCCAACATCATGTCCGAGGTGCTGGTGCTGGGGTTTCCCGACGGCGACGGCGAGGTGGTGATGATCGGCCCCGACCGTCCCGTGCCCGACGGCGGCAGGCTTTATTGAAGCGGGCCGCTACGCAGCGTCTCGTCTCGACCGGCCAACTATTCGAACCACGGAGGCACAGAGACACAGAGAAAAAAACGAACCCTCACAAATAGGCCGGCAACCCGCCGGAGAAAGCGATGACGGCAACGCCAAGTTTCGATCTCTCCGTGCCTCTGTGTCTCCGTGGCAAGCTTTCCCGCGGTGGCCGCCGTTCGCACAAATATAGTCGGAACACCTAAACCGGCAGCGTGAGGGTGGCGCGGAGGCCGCCCATGGGCGCCGTGCCAAGGCCGATCTCGCCGCCGTGGCCGTGCGCGATGTCGCGGGCGATGGTAAGCCCCAGCCCGACGCCGCCGGTCGCCGGATTGCGCGATTGGTCGAGGCGCGAGAAGGGCCGGAAGACCTCCTCGCGCATATCGTCTGGAATGCCGGGCCCATCGTCGTCGACGTAAATCTCGATCAGATGGCCCCGGCGCGCCGCGGCGACCAAAACGTTGTCGCCGTAGTGCGCCGCATTGTTGACGATATTGCCGATACAGCGCTTGAAGGCGTTGAGACGAACCGGCACGATCAACTTTCCGTTCGTCTCGAGCTCGATGGAAGCGCCGTCGCGCCGGGCTCCGGCGACGACCGTCTGCAACAATTTCGACAGGTCGGTCTCTACCGGCGGTTCGGTCCCTTCGCCGCGCGCGAACGCAAGGTACTCGTCGACCATGCTTTCCATTTCGGCGACGTCGGCGCGGAGTTCCTCGATCCCGGCCGTGTTCTCGAGCATGGCGAGCTGCAACTTCATGCGCGTCAAGGGCGTCCGCAGATCGTGCGACACACCGGCCAGCATCCGGGTGCGCTGCCCGATCTGACGCCGCAACCGGTCGCGCATGCGCAGGAACGCGTTCGCCGCCTGGCGTACCTCGGTCGCGCCGGCCACCTTGAAATCGGGCACGTCGCGGCCCTTTCCGAAGCTGTCGGCGGCCAGCGCCAATCGGCGTATCGGCCGGATCTGGTTACGCATGAAAATGGTCGCGACGACAACCAGGACCAGCATGCTGCCCACCGACCAGATGACGAAGATATAGGCGGTGGCGCTGAACAACCGTTTGCGCGAGGCGACGATATGGAGCACGCCGTCCGGCAACTGCACGTCGATCACGATTTCGCGCGCGAAGAATCCCGTATCTATCGCGACGCGTCGCCCGACGGTGTCGCGAAAGGTGTCGATCAGCATCTGCTCGAGTATGCCGGTGCGCTTTTCGGCCGCTGGCTCGGGCAGCGACTCGCCCGGCTTCATCGTCGCCCGCAACCCCATGTTGGTTTGGGCGATCCGAAAGATCCAGGCCTGCTGCTCCTGATCCGGAAACGCGCCCATATGATGGATCACCGTCGCCACATCGCCAGCCAGCGCGGAGGCGAGCCGGCGGGTGACGTCGTCCCAATGGCGGTCGTAGAACACCCAGGTCGAGCTCATCTGAACCAACACCAGCGGGGTCACGATAATCAGCAGCGACCGGCCAAGCAGGCCTTTTGGCAAAATTCGCTTCAGCATCACGCCCCCGCCGCGCGATCAATCGGGCCGCAAAGTATAGCCCTTGCCCCGCACCGTCTGAAGGTAGCGCGGCACCTTGGGGTCGGCCTCGATCTTGCGCCTGAGCCGCGTGACGTGGACGTCGATCGCGCGTTCGGTCGCCCGCGCCCCGCCTTCGCGCGTCAAGTCCTCGCGCGAGATTGCCACGCCGACGCGCCCGGCCAGCGTTTTCAGGAGCCGCTTCTCGGCGGCGGTCAGGCGCACCAGCTTCTCGCCACGAAACAGTTCCTCGCGCTCCAGGTCGAAGCGGCAGGCGCCCATCCGCACCTCGGCCGGCGGCTTTAGCGGGGCCGGCGCGCGGCGCAGCAAATTGCGGATTCTGAGCACCAGCTCGCGCGGCTCGAACGGCTTGGTGAGATAGTCGTCGGCGCCGTGCTCGAGCCCGGCGACGCGGTCGTCGGATTCGCCCATCGCGGTCAGCAGCAGGATCGGCACCGGATTTACCGTCTTGAGCGAGGCCGTCAGGTCGAAACCGTTCTCGCCGGGCATCATGACGTCGAGCACGATGAGATCGAAGGCCAGGCCGCGGAGCTTTGCCCGCGCCGCCGCCGCATCGATCGCCGTGGTCACGCGGAAGCCGTTTTCCGACAGGTATTTTTTCAACAGCTCGCGCAAACGGGTGTCGTCGTCGACGACCAGGATGTGCATCGAATCGGCTGTCATGGCGGCATCATAGGCCAACCCCCGCCGTCATAGAAGACGGATATGCAGTCTCGTTATACCAACCGGTGATAAGAATGACCGGTTGTATGTTCCCTCAAGCGCCGGGCCCACGGTAGCGGTCGTCGGCGCACAGACCCAGAAGCACCTTGCGGAATCCCTCGACCGCCTCGGCGCCGGCCTGCCGATAGGCACGCGCGAAGGCGGCGCGCTGGCGCTCGGTCAGGCGCCGTTCCAGCGCCGCGCCCTCCTCGGTGAGCGTCAGCAGACGCTTGCGCCGGTCATCCGAAGCCGGTCGCTGGCCGACGAACCCGTCGTCGACCAGCCGGCTCAGAACCCGCCCGAGGCTCTGCTTGGTGATACCCAGGAGCCCGAGCAGATCGCCGACGCTGATCGCCGGATGCCGGCCGACGAAATAGATCACGCGGTGATGCGCCCGGCCCAGCCCCTGCTCGGCCAAGAGCGCGTCGGCCTCGGTGTTGAAGTCGCGATAGGCGCGAAATAACAGCTCCATGCCCTGACGCAACTCCTCGTCGCGCAGGAACAGCGGATTTATGCCGGAGGAATGTTCAGCCACGTTGACTCGTATGCCCCCAAATGATAGTGGAATCAATGGCTTCGTTTATTGCTTATAGTTAACGTTTAGCGAAATTATATAACCCAAAGAGGCGCATTGCATGGACATGCTACCCTTTGACGACCGGGACGGAGTGATCTGGTTCAACGGCGAATTGGTGCCGTGGCGGGACGCCCGGCCGCACGTCTTGACCCATGGCCTGCATTACGCGAGTTGCGTGTTCGAGGGCGAGCGCGTCTATGGCGGCGAAATATTCAAGCTTACCGAACACAGCCAGCGGCTGCTGTTTTCGGCCAGCGTGCTGGATTTCGAGATTCCCTATACGGTCGAGGAGATCGACCAGGCGAGCCGCGACATTGTCGCCGCGCAGAACATCGTCGACGGCTACGTCCGGCCGGTGGCATGGCGCGGCAGCGAGATGATGGGCGTCTCGGCGCAGGACAACCGCATCAACGTCGTCATCGCGGCCTGGGAATGGCCGGCCTACTTCACGCCGGAGGCGCGGCTCCAGGGCATCCGCATGACGATCTCCAAGTGGAAGCGCCCGTCGCCCGAAACGGCGCCCGTGAAGAGCAAGGCCGCCGGCCTCTACATGATCTGCACGCTCTCGAAGCACGCGGCCGAAAAAGCCGGCTACAACGACGCGCTGATGCTCGACTGGCGCGGCCGAATCGCCGAAGCCACGGGCGCGAACATCTTCCTGGTGCAGGACGGCAAGCTGCACACGCCGGACCCCGACTGCTTCCTCGACGGCATCACCCGGCGGACCGTGATCGCTCTGGCCGAGAAGCGCGGCTACGAGGTCGTCGAGCGCGCCATCAAGCCCGACGAGCTGGCCCGGACCGACGAGGTGTTCCTCGCCGGCACCGCGGTCGAGGTGACGCCGGTGCGCGAGATAGACGAACATAGTTTCGAGGTCGGCGAGATCACCCGCCAGATGGTCGAGGATTACGACAACCTGGTGCAACGAAGCGACAAGAAGGCCGCCGCCGCCCGCGCCAGCGCCGCCTAGCCTAAAGCCGGCAGAGATACGGCTCGAGCGCCATCAGACTTTCGAGGTTGTGGGCCGGCGCGAACAGGTCGATATGCGGCATCGCCGCTTCCATGCCGCGGGCGACCGGCTCGTAGCCTTCCCAGCCCAGGAGCGGATTGAGCCAGACCAGGCGCTTGGCCCGGCCGCGTAGTTTTTTGACTTGCGCGGCGAGCAGTTCCGGCGGGCCGGTGTCGTAGCCGTCCGAGACGATCATCACCACCGAGCGCGACGTCAGCGCCGTCTTGGCGTGGTTCTGGTTGAAGGTGCGCAGGCTCTCGCCGATGCGGGTGCCGCCGCCCCAGCCGGCCGACATCATCGCCATGCGCTCGACCGCGCGTTCGACGTCCTTCTCGCGCAGCGCGGCGGAGAGATGCACCAGGCGGGTGTGGAAGACGAAGGCCTCGGACTGGGCGAAGTTCTCGACGATGCCGCGGATAAAGCGGATGAAAAACGTGCTGTAGAGGCTCATCGAGCCGCTGGCGTCGAGGATCACCACCAGCTTCAAGGGCTTGGGATGGCGGCGGCGGAAGGCCAGCTTCATCGGCGTGCCGCCGTAATGCAGGTTCTTGTGGATGGTGTTGCGCAGATCGATGACGCGGCCGCGCGACCGCACCCGGTGCCGGCGGGTCAGCCGCCAGCGCATGCGCCGGGCCAGCCGCTCGGTCAATTCGTGCACGGCGGCCAGCTCGTCGGCATCGTGCAGATGGCGGAAATCCGTGCCGGCGAGACGTTCGGCAGCACTTGCCCCGCCGACGGTGCCCTCGGCCGCCTCCCCCGATGCGTCCGAATCGAGCCCAATCCTCTCCAACCCCGGCGCGTCCGCCTCGCCGCCGGGCCGGGCCACCGTGCCGGAGACCCGCAATTCGACGCGCCGGCCGCGATCGATCCAGAAGGAATCGAATAGATCGTCGAAGCGGCGCCAGTCGGCGGACGAGGAGCAATAGAGCGCGCGCAGTCCGAAGCGCAGCACGCCCGAATCCAGGATATCGGCCTCGCCCGCGAAGCGCAGCGAATCGAGGCTTTCCTCGATGCCGACCTGAAAACCGTTCTCGCGCGCCAGCCGCGCGAAGCGCAGCATCTGCCGGACGATGGGGCTGTCGTTGGGGCTGTCGTCTGGATTCGGCGCGGGATCGCGGTCCGTGAGCGCCACGACGCGCGGCCCCGGCCCGCCGGGGCCAGCCTCGCTCATACCGCCTTGGCGACCAGGCGGTCGACCACCTCGGGGGCGATCTGGCCGCGGTCGGCCCGGGTCTTGAGCAGACACATCAGCGTCTGGCGCACGGCCTCGGGATCCTCGTCGAGGCGGGCGAGACCCATGCCGGCGAGCGCCCGGGCCCAGTCCAGGGTCTCGGCGATGCCGGGCTTCTTTTCCAGATCCTCGCGCCGGAGCGCCTGCACGAAGCGTACGATCTGGCCGGCCAGCGATTGCTCGATCTCGGGCACGCGGGCGGCGACGATCCTGAGCTCCTTGTCCTCGTCCGGATAGTCGAGCCAGTGATAGAGGCAACGGCGGCGCAGCGCGTCCGAGAGCTCGCGCGTCGAGTTCGAAGTCAGCACCACGCGCGGGATGCTCACCGCCTTGACCGTGCCCATCTCGGGGATGCTGATCTGGAAATCGGACAGGACTTCGAGCAGATAGGCCTCGAATTCCTCGTCGGCGCGGTCGATCTCGTCGATCAAAAGGACCGGCGGGCTTTGCCGGGTGATGGCGTCGAGCAGCGGGCGCTTGAGCAGGAACTTGTCCTGGAAGATGTGCTCTTCCTTCTCGTCGGCCGACAGCTTCTCGTCCTCCCAGATCTTGATGGCCAGGAGCTGGCGCTGGTAGTTCCACTCGTAGACCGCCGCGTTGGCGTCCAGCCCCTCGTAGCATTGCAGGCGGATGAGGTCGGCGCCCAGCACCTCGGCCAGCGCCTTGGCCACGTCGGTCTTGCCGACGCCGGCCTCGCCCTCGATCAAAAACGGCCGCTCGAGCCGCTCCATGAGCGCGATCGCCATGGCCAGATCGGGGCCGGAGATATATCCCGTCCCGGCCAGCTTCCCCTGCAGCTCACGCCAGTCCAAAGTCATGGTGCACCATATAGTGCGCGCCGCGCCGCTTCCCAAGACGGCGGCGGCGGGACGTTGCCGCCCCGCCGCGCGTTCCGCGAAAGGTCCGAGACGGGCCTACTTGTTCAGCCCGTGCTCGTTGATCGTCTGCCACACCCGCCAGGTCGTGTGCGGCATCGGCATGTGCGTCACGCCGTGCTGCGCGAAGGCGTCGATCACGGCGT
>CBDVDY010000091.1:0-10284 GCA_965372875.1 uncultured Alphaproteobacteria bacterium
ATTTAAAATATTTGCGGCAACCCATATGGCCCTTGCCGCGGCTGCCCGGCGCTATCCGGCCCGCCCGGCGGCGCGAAGACGAAACATCGAAGGATCATGGCCGCAACGACCGTCAACACCGACCGTATCGCCGCTCGGCATCCGCCTTCACGCTTCGGGAAGCGGGCGCGGGCGTCGATTCGAATCGATGGCGACGTAGGTGAAAACGCCCTCGGTCACCTGGATGCGCTCGGTGGAATCGAGCCGTATCACCCAGGCCTCGACCCGCACCGCGACGGAGGTGGTGCCCGTATGGATGATCTCGCCGTAGCAGCACATGACGTCGCCGACGAACACCGGCCGGTGGAACTTCATCGCCTCCACCGCGACCGTGGCCGAGCGTCCGGCCGCGCGTTGGCCGGCGATCATGCCGCCGGCGATGTCCATTTGCGAGAGCAGCCAGCCGCCGAATATGTCGCCGCGCGGATTGGTATCCGACGGCATCGCCAGCGTGCGGATGGCGAGCTCCCCCCTGGGCTCGACCGAAGCCTCGGATTTTTTCGCCATAATCGCGCCCTCCGTCGTTGCCGCGTCGGGGCCGAACCGCAATTTCGCCCGGCACACACACTACATCTTGTGATAACGACGCGCCATCACTACTGTATGCGCCGCGAAGCGGGCTCCGACCGGATCATGCCGCCGGGCCGAAATCGCTGATCGACAGGGACTGGGAATGACCGTGACGCAAGAAGACCTTTTCGCATCGGGCGGGCGCGCGCCGCGCAAGGGCAAGGCCGCCGGTCGCAAGACCGCCAAGTCGACCAAGGCCGCGGGCCGGAAAAAGGCGGCCAAGGCGAACGCCAAAGTCCACGGCGCCAAGGTTCGCGGCGGCAAATCCAAGGCCGCCAAGACCAAGGCGGCCAAGGCGAAGATCGCCGCGGCCCAAACCGGCAGCGCCCAGGCCGAATTGTCGATGCCCGAGGCGCCGGCCGGCAAGGAACGCAGCTATACGGCGAAGGATATCGAGGTCCTCGAGGGGCTCGAGCCGGTGCGCCGGCGTCCGGGCATGTTTGTCGGCGGCACCGACGAGAAGGCGCTGCACCATCTCGCCGCCGAAGTCCTCGACAACGCCATGGACGAAGTCGTCGCCGGCCAGGCGACGTGGATCGAGATCGAGCTTTCCGGCGACAACGCCGTCACCATCCGCGACAACGGCCGCGGCATCCCGATCGATCCCCACCCCAAATTCAAGAGCAAGTCGGCGCTCGAGGTCATCCTGACCACGCTGCACTCGGGCGGCAAATTCAACAACAAGGTCTACAACACTTCGGGCGGCCTGCACGGCGTCGGCATTTCGGTGGTCAACGCGCTTTCCGACGAACTCGATATCGAGATCGCCCGCGACCGCAAGCTGTGGACCCAGAGCTATTCGCGCGGCAAGCCCAAGGGCAAGCTCAAGGACAAGGGCGCGGTGCAGAACCGGCGCGGCACCAAGGTGCGCTTCCACCCCGACCCCAAGATTTTCGGCGACAATTTGACGTTCGACCCGGCCACCCTTTACCGCATGGCGCGCTCCAAGGCGTACCTGTTCGGCGGCGTGGAAATTCGCTGGTCGTGCGAGGAAGCGCTGGTCGCCGGCAGGAAGGACGTGCCCGCGAAAGACACCTTGAGCTTCCCCGGCGGCCTGCTCGATTTTCTCACCTCCACGATCGGCGACAAGCCTTGCTACACGGCGGCGCCGTTTTCCGGCAAGGCGCGCCTCAACGGCAACCGCGAGGGCACCGTCGAGTGGGCGGTCACCTGGCCGGGCGACGAAAACGGATTCCTCAATTCCTACTGCAACACCGTGCCGACCACCCAGGGCGGCAGCCACGTCCAGGGCTTTCGCACGGCGCTGACCCGCGGCCTGCGCGCCTATGGCGAGCTTATCGGCATGAAGCGGGCGGCGCAGATCACGGCCGAGGACGTGATCGACGGCGCCACGGCCATGATGTCGCTGTTCATCTCCGATCCCGAATTCCAGGGTCAGACCAAGGAACGCCTGGGCATGCCGCGAGCGGTGCGTCTGGTCGAGAACGCGGTACGCGACCATTTCGACCACTGGCTGTCGGGCGATCCGGCGGCGGCCAGGAAACTCCTCGACCGCATCGTCGAACGATCGGACGAACGCCTGCACCGCCGCCAGCAGCGCGAGATGCAGCGCAAGACGGCGACCCGCAAGCTGCGCCTGCCGGGCAAGCTCGCCGATTGCTCCAGCCAGTCGGCCGAGGGCACCGAGCTCTTTATCGTCGAGGGCGATTCGGCCGGCGGCTCGGCCAAGCAGGCGCGCCGGCGCGAGACCCAGGCGATCCTGCCGCTTCGCGGCAAGATCCTCAACGTCGCCAGCGCCACGGCGCAGAAGCTGCACGGCAACCAGGAACTGTCGGACCTGATTCAGGCTTTGGGCTGCGGCAGCGGCGAACATTATGAAGACGAGAAGCTGCGCTACGAGCGCATCATCATCATGACCGACGCGGACGTCGACGGCGCCCACATCGCCTCGCTGTTGCTCACCTTCTTCTATAAGGAGATGCGCGGGCTGATCGAGAACGGCCACCTTTATCTGGCGATGCCGCCGCTTTACCGCCTGGCCCACCGGGGCGAGGTCGCCTACGCCCGCGACGACGCCCACAAGGACGAGCTGATGGCCGGCCTATTCGCCGGCAAGCAGAACGTCGAGATCAACCGCTTCAAGGGTCTCGGCGAGATGCCGTCGAAGCAGCTCAAGGAAACCACCATGGACCCGGAAAAGCGCCTGCTGCTGCGGGTGGTGCTGCCGGCGAATGGCGGCAAGGGCAAGGGGCGCGACGAGACGGCCAAGACCGTCGATGCCCTGATGGGCCGCAAGCCCGAACTGCGCTTCGCCTTCATCCAGGAAAAGGCGAAGTTCGTCGAGGATATTTTCGTCTAGTCCTTCTCGCCGGGCGGAAACTGCAGTTCGATGTGGTTGCCGTCGGGATCGCTGAGAAAAAACTGCGTAGCGCCCAGCCCCGGGATTATTTCGGTCTTGTAGGCTATCCC
Organism: uncultured Alphaproteobacteria bacterium; assembly: GCA_965372875.1. Taxonomy (GTDB): domain Bacteria; phylum Pseudomonadota; class Alphaproteobacteria; order CBDVDY01; family CBDVDY01; genus CBDVDY01. Next base: position 3,040 of record CBDVDY010000091.1, read on the forward strand.
GTGTCGGCGTAGCCGCTCGACCGTCTCCGCCAACCCCTCGGCCCGGAACGCGAAATGCTCGAGCCGTGGCTTTTCGGCCGCCGGCGCCGACGCGGTTTCCACCAGATGCACCACCGGCATCTCGCCAATGTAGAGCCAGGCGCCGCCAAAACGGAATGGCGGCCGGTCGCCGTTGGTCAAGCCGAGCACCGTCTCGTAGAAGCCGATCATCGCGTCGAGGTTGGCGGTGCGAATGTTCACATGATCGAGGCCCGTGAGATTCATGCCGTCCACTCCCCAGTGGTAAAAAGCCGTCCCATGGGTACCATACGTTGGATTCTTGCCACTAGTCCCGAAGCCAGTACCGCATCGGCGCCGTCGCCCAATAATCCGGGCACCAACAGCAACCGGATTTTATCGGCCATGATTCCGTCCGATCCGCGCCGATCCGGGCATTTCGCCCGATTTGCACCGGTCATGGAGGGTGCGTGGCCCCGCGGCCCCGCCAGCGCGGTTAACCATAAAGAGACTGAAGAATTGACACAAAGGATTGATTTCCTATGATCCGGTCCAACTTATATGGCAAATCAATGAATGGATATGCGCGCGGCGTATCGCGCGCCGAGCAAAACTGAATGAAATTTTCCGATCTTGGATTGAGCGACGACGTACTGCGCGCCGTCGGCGACGCTGGCTATACCGACCCCACCCCAATTCAGAAACAGGCTATCCCGGTCGTCCTCATGGGCCGCGACGTGCTTGGGTGCGCCCAGACCGGCACCGGCAAAACCGCCGGATTTACCCTGCCGATGATCGATATATTGGCCAGCGGCCGCGCCAAGGCGCGCATGCCGCGTTCGCTGATCGTCGAGCCGACCCGCGAGTTGGCGGCACAGGTCGCCAACAACTTCGAGATTTACGGCAAATACGCCAATCTCTCCAAGGCGCTTTTGACGGGCGGATCCTCCTTTACCGAGCAACAGCGGCTTCTCGGCCGTGGGGTCGACGTCCTTATCGCCACGCCGGGCCGGCTGCTCGATCTTTTCGATCGTGGCAAAATACTGCTTAGCGACGTCAAGGTGCTGGTCATCGACGAGGCCGACCGCATGCTCGATATGGGCTTCATTCCCGATGTCGAGCGCATCGTCAGCCTGTTGCCCAGGATTCGCCAGACCCTGTTCTTCTCGGCAACCATGCCGCCGGAAATCCGGCGTTTGGCCGACAAGTTCCTGATGAACCCGAAGGAAATCTCCGTGGATCCGCCGGCGACCGCCGCCGAGATGGTCCAGGATTTCCTTGCCATCGTACCCGAGCGCGGCAAGCAAGAGGCGCTGCGGCGGCTGATGGAAGAGCAGAAAGTCGACAATGCCCTGATCTTCTGCAACCGCAAGCGCGACGTCGATGTGCTGGCCCGTTCGCTCAAACAGCATGGCTTCAAGGTGGCGCCGCTGCATGGCGACCTGCCGCAAATCCGCCGCACCGAGACGCTCGCGGCATTCAAGTCCGGCGAGATTCCTATTCTGGTGGCCAGCGACGTGGCGGCGCGCGGGCTCGACATTTCGGAGATGCCATGCGTCATCAATTTCGACGTGCCGTATCAAGCCGAGGACTATGTCCACCGGATCGGCCGGACCGGCCGCGCCGGACGCGCCGGACGCGCTTTCACCATTGGCACCGCCGCCGAGAGTCGGCAAATTGCATCCGTCGAGCGCCTCATCGGCCGCGGCATTCCGCGTATAACAGTGCCCGGCTTTGACGAAATGCGCGCCGCCGCAAATGACGACGCCGACGCCAAGGCCACGGCCGAAACCGGCAACGGACGCCGGCGGCGCGGCCGCGGGTCAAAGCCCAAAGCCGCGGCCGAGGCCGTTGTCCACGTCGACGCGGACACCAAGGCCGATATTGTGCCCCAGGCACCGGCGGAACCCGCGGCGGCGGCGGGCTCGGGCCGTGGACGCCGGCGCGGACGCGGCGGCGAACGCAATGGACAAATAGAGCGAAACGGGCGTGGCGGTCGCGGCAGTCGCGGCGAGCGCAAGCCGCCCAAAGTGCCGACGGACGCGCCTACCGTTGGCATGGGTGACCATATGCCGGCATTTCTGAAGCACCCCGGGCGGGCCAACGGCGACGAAGGCTGAACCCCGTGCAGACGATCTTCGTGATGGTCAAGTGTGATCTCGGCAAGTCCTACGACGTGGCCGACCAGGCCGTGCAGAAAATCGAGCAGGTCTCCGAAGTGCACTCGATTTCGGGTCAGTTCGACCTGATGGTGAAGTGCTACCTGGACGACGACATGGACATTGGGCATTTCGTCACCGAACGGCTGCAGCTCCTGCCCGGCATCAAGGACACGTTTACCCTCATTACCTTCAAGGCATTCTCCTAAATATTCCCGGCCTGGCCCGATTGCGGTATCGCTGGCGCTTGGCGCGCCGCGATCCCTTGCGCCGCCTCGGCAACGCTCTTAACATCGCCGCGATGGCGACTATTACGTCGCCTCGCGCGCCGGCGTGGATAATAAGAACAGGGAAGCGATCATGGAATTCGGCTATTTCACGCTCAGCGACAACTATTATCCGGACAACCCGCGCACGCCGAACCAGTTCGTCCTGGATATCCGCGAACAGGCCATCTACGCCGACCAACTGGGCATGTATTCGGTCTGGGTCGGCGAGCACCATTTCGATTCCCTTGGCGTTAACTCGCGCCCCGGCACGTTGCTCGCGAACATCGCGCCGGTTGCCCAACGCGTGCGCCTGGCGCCGGCGGTGACGGTGCTGCCGTTGCATCACCCGCTCCATGTCGCCGAGGAATGGGCGACGCTCGACTTGCTCTCGGGCGGCCGCGTCGACTTCGCCACCGGGCGCGGCTACGACCGCCGGGAATACGCGCCGTTTGGCGCACCATTTATGGATTCGGCCGAGATTTTCGAAGAGGGCATGGATATCGTGCTCAAGGCCTGGAGCGAGCCCGGTGAGTGGTCCCACAAGGGCAAGTACTACGACATCCAGGACATGGCGATCACGCCCAAGCCGGTGCAGCGGCCGATCCCCTTTTATGTTGCCTGCTTTTCCCGCACCAGCATGGACATGGCGGCGCGCAAGGGGCTGAACATCATATTCGCGCCGTTCGCCGCGGGCATGATGTTCGGCGGAATCAGCAACGCGGTCGACGAGTACCGCGAGACGTGCGTCCGGCACGGCACCAAGCCGGGCCGCGCCATGTGCAGCTATTTCATCCATATTGCCGAAACGCCCGAGGAGGACGCGTACGGTCGCCAGGCCCAGATGGACTACTTTCACCACTGCGTCATCCGGGTGCTGCCGTCGGACCCGTCGAAGGCGCCTCCGACGATGCAGTATTTCATCGGCATGGTGGAAACGCTCAAGAAATTGAAGGGCGAGGATCTGACCGACAAATCGATTCTGCTCGGCCCGCCGGAAAAGATCATCGAGACGCTGAAGCGCGTCGAAGCCGCCGGGATCGCCGAAGTGATTCTCTACTTCAACGTCGGCAACAAACCCCACACCATGGTCAAGGAGCAGATGGACCGCTTCATGCGCGACATCGCGCCCGCCTTCGACGGCGCCCACAAGCGGCTGGCGGCGGAGTAGCGGCCGGTCACGTCCCGCCCCATCGTCCCCGGTGATCGCCGTGCCGACCAGCCGGTAGCGCGGCCCCTCCGGGCCGCGCAATACCCTCGCCACCCGTCAAGTCGCCGAATATATGGAGAACCCGCGGGCCGGCGATTTGCCGGCGCCATTGGCCCAAATGAAGGTTTCATCGCGCACATTCGCCAAGCTATGATGCCGCCTCGGATCCGACCCGATTCGCGCGGACGCCGGATCGGGAACGGGATCGCCCGACGATGCCGACGGGGAACGGAGGACTTTGGTGGCTGAACCCATTCTATCGGTGCGTGATCTCAGCAAGCATTTCGGCGGCATCGTCGCCACCGACGCGATCGATCTCGATGTCGAGGCCGGCGAGATCCACGCCATCATCGGCCCCAACGGCGCCGGCAAGACCACGCTGGTCGCCCAGATCGCCGGCGATCTGCGCTGCGACGACGGCGAAATTCGCTTCGAGGGAGCCGATATCACGCATGCTTCGGCCCCCGTCCGTTCGCAGCGCGGCCTCGCCCGCTCCTTCCAGATCACCAGCATTTTCCGCGACTTCACGGCGCTCGACAATGTCACCCTGACGATCCAGGCGCACGCCGGACACAGCTTTCGATTCTGGCATCGGGCGCGTGGCGACAGCACGCTCGAAGAGCCGGCGATGGCGGCGCTTCGGCAGGTTGGCCTGGCCGAGCGCGCGCAGGTTCTCGGCGGCAATCTGGCGCACGGCGAGCAACGCCAGCTGGAGATCGCCATGGCCCTGGCGACCGGCCCAAAGATGTTACTCCTCGACGAGCCGATGGCCGGCATGGGGCCGGAGGAGTCGGAACGCATGACCGCGTTTCTGCGCTCCATCAAGGGTACTTATACGATGCTGCTGATCGAACACGACATGGATGCGGTATTCGCGCTGGCCGACTGCATTACGGTCCTCGTCTACGGCCAGACCATCGCCAGCGGATCGCCCGGCGAAATCAGAGGCAACGACGAAGTACGCCGGGCCTATCTCGGAGAGGACTGAGCAAGGGATGCTTCAGGTCGACAATATCGAAACCTCTTATGGCACCTCGCAGGTGCTGTTCGGCATGTCGCTCACCGTCGGCGCCGGCGAGGTGGTGACGCTGTTGGGGCGGAACGGCATGGGCAAGACCACGACGATCCGGTCGATCATGGGCATCACGCCGATCAAGGCGGGCGCGATCCGATTCGAAGGCGGTCAGATCGACACGCTGCCGTCTTACCGCGTCGCCCAGGCGGGCCTGGGGTTGGTGCCCGAGGGAAGGCAAATCTTCCCGAACCTGTCGGTATACGAAAACCTGGTGGCGACCGCTTCCAACCGGAGCGGCCGGCCTAATCCCTGGAGCCTCGAACGCGTGCTCGAACTGTTCCCGCCCCTGGCGGCCCGGCGCGTCAACATGGGGGCGCAGCTCTCGGGCGGCGAGCAGCAGATGCTGGCGATTGCCCGCGCGCTGATGACCAACCCGAAGCTGCTGATCCTCGACGAAGCGACCGAGGGTCTGGCGCCCTTGGTCCGAGCCGAGATTTGGCGGGTTCTCGAAGAACTCAAATCGGTCGGCCAATCGATCCTGGTAATCGACAAGAACGTCGACGCGCTGACCCGCGTTGCCGACCGGCATTACATCGTGGAAAAGGGTCAGGTGGTGTGGAATGGCGGCTCCGACGAGTTGCGCGAAAACGAGGATCTGCAGCACCGTTATCTCGGCGTGTAGCTTCCGGCCGGGCGACACCGCCGGTAGTCGGGCGTTAGGAGCTTCTTAACGAACCTTAGTAATTCTCGGCGGCAGGCCGGGCGCTTTGGGCCCGACCGAATGGGGGGCGGCTCGCGGGCTTCGTCCGTGCCGCCCCAGCATGCCGCCGTGGACCGCCGGGCACGATCGCCGCGCCCGGGTGCCGCGCGGCGCTTGCGTTATAGGAACTGCCAGGTGGAGCGCGCCGAAACGAATACCCCCGCCGATACGGCCGCCAAGGATCTCGTTGCCAGCGCGCGGCGCGATCCGGACGCGGTCATGCTGGCGACCATCCTCGAGACCATGGATCAGGGGGTGGTGGTGATCGAGCCCGACCTGACCGTCGCGGGCTCAAATCCGCGGGCCATGGAGCTTCTGGATATCCCGCGGGAAATGCTGCTCCCCGGCGCCGACTTCAGCGCCGTAATCGAGCACGCGGCGGCGCGCGGCGACTACGACGCCGAAGGCACGCCGGAACACCTGATAGAGAGATTCAGGGCGCTGGCGAGTGGCAGTGAAGCCTACCGTTTCGAGCGCATCCGCCCCGACGGTCTGGTCGTCGAAATTCGCGGCAACCCGCGGCCGCTTGGTGGGTTCGTGATCACCTACACCGACGTTACCGAGCGGACGTCCTCGATCAGCGCGGTCGAATCCGCGCACCGCGCGCTCGAGGACAAGAAGCGTCAGATCGATATTGCGCTCGACAATATGAGCCAGGGACTGAACCTGTACGACGCCAACCAGCGGCTGGTGCTGTGCAACCGGCGCTACCGGGAGATCTACGGCCTGACCGAGGAGCAGGCGCGGCCGGGAACCACGCTGCGCGAGATCATGGAGTGCAGCCTGAAGATCGGAAATTACGATGACGCGGAAGCGGGCCGGACGGCGCTGGACGAACGCCTGCGCATGGCGCACTCGCGCGACCGCCAGGTGTTCCACCAGAAGCTCGCCGGCGGACGCATCGTCGAAGTCATTCACCAGCCGCTGCCCGATGGCGGCTCGGTCGCGACCTTCACCGACGTCTCCTCGCAGGTGCGCGGCGAGGCCGAACTGCTGGCCGCCAAGCAGCAGGCCGAAATCGCCAGCCGCGCCAAATCGGAATTCCTGGCCAATATGAGCCACGAGCTCAGGACCCCGCTCAACGCCATCATCGGGTTCTCGGAAATCTTGCGCCACGAGCTGATGGGGCCGCTCGGCGACCCGCAATACCGGGGCTATGCCGCCGACATCCACGACAGCGGCATTCATCTCCTGAGCGTGATCAACGACATTCTCGATCTTTCCAAGATCGAAGCCGGTAAGCTCGATCTCATGGAGGAAAAGGTGGACGTGCCGCGCGTCATCGCCGCCTCCCTGCGCATCGTCAAGGAGCGCGCCGAAGCCGCGGGCCTCGATATCTTCGCCGAATTGGCCGACGATCTGCCGCGGCTGCGGGCCGACGCGCGGGCGCTCAAGCAGATCATCCTCAACTTGCTCTCGAACGCCATCAAGTTCACGCCGGCCGGCGGACGCATTTCGGTGCGGGCCATGGTCGACGACGACGGCTACTTCAATCTGTCGGTCGTGGACAACGGCATCGGCATCGCGCCGCAGGAGATCCCCAAGGCGATGTCGCCGTTTGGCCAAGTCGACAGCTCGCTGGCCCGGGCGCACGAGGGCACCGGCCTGGGCCTGCCGCTGGTCAAATCGCTGGCCGAGATGCACGACGGCGAGCTCGCCATCGAGAGCGAGATCGGCGCCGGCACCGAGGTGACGATCCACTTCCCGCCCGAGCGCGTGGTGCGATCGCCGCGGAACCCGCCCAACTCGGCGACGGCCCGGGGATGATCGCCCGGGGATGATCGCCCGGGGATGATCGCCCGGGGATGACGGCCCGGGGATGATCGCCCGCCGAGCCG
>CBDVDY010000092.1:0-10262 GCA_965372875.1 uncultured Alphaproteobacteria bacterium
GATGGGAATCGGCCAAGGCGATTCCCATCGACCCGGATCCGCTCTAGGCCCTATGATGCGCCGTATCCGGCCCATTAGGGCCCAAAAACCGCTGAATACGGGGATTCTGGCATGCTCGACCTTGCCACGCGCATGTCCCATCTCGGGACCGAAACCGCCTTCGAGGTGCTGGCGCGGGCCAACGCGCTGGCGGCCGAGGGCCGCGATATCATCAATCTCGGCATCGGCCAGCCCGACTTCAAAACACCTTCCCACATCGTCGAGGCCGGCAGGAAGGCGCTGGCCGACGGTCACCACGGCTACACGCCGGCCGCCGGCATCCCCGAACTGCGCGCGGCGGTGGCGGCCTACATCCAGCGCTATCGGGGCGTCGAAATCGACCCCGGCCAGGTGCTGATCATGCCCGGCGGCAAGGTCACCATGTTCTTCGCCATTCTCATGTTCGGCGATTCGGAGTCCGAAATCCTGTACCCCAACCCGGGCTTTCCGATCTACGAATCGGCGATCAACTTTTCCGGCGCCAGGGCGGTGCCGATCCCGCTTCACGAATCGTCCGGCTTCGCCTTCGACGCCGAGGAAGTGCTCGAACGCATCACCCCGGCCAGCCGCCTGATCATCCTCAACAGCCCGGCGAACCCGACGGGCGGCACGGTGCCGCGGGCCGAGTTCGACAAGCTGGTCGCCGGCCTGATCGAACGTCCCCACGTCGCCGTGCTGTCGGACGAAATCTATTCCCGCATGCTCTACGAAGGCCGCGCGCATACCAGCATGCTGGAATACGAGTCCCTGCGCGACCGCTTGATCCTGCTGGACGGCTGGTCCAAGACCTACGCCATGACCGGCTGGCGCCTCGGATTCAGCGTCTGGCCGAAGCAACTGGTGGGGCACGCCGAAAAGCTTTCCGTGAACTGCCATTCCTGCGTCAACGCGGCGGCGCAATACGCCGGCATCGCCGCGCTCGAGGGGCCGCAGGACGCGGTCGACGACATGGTCGCCGCCTTCGACGCGCGGCGCCGGGTGATCGTCTCCGAGCTCAACCAGATCGCCGGCTTCCGCTGCACCGATCCGGGCGGCGCCTTCTATGCCTTCCCCAACATCGAGGGCACCGGGCTCGACGCAAGCGCGTTGCAGGACAAGCTCCTGAGCGAGGCCGGAATCGCCACCGTCGCCGGCACCAGTTTCGGCGCCATGGGCGAGGGCTATCTGCGCTTCTCCTACGCCAACTCGACCGAGAACATCCGCGAAGCGATGCGCCGCATCAGGGCGTGCGTATAAAGCTGACGCCTCATTTCAGGTGCATGGCGAGGAACGTTTTCACCCGCGCCAGCGCGTCCTCGTGCGCCGCCCGGTCGTAGCCTACGGTGGCGCCCCGGGCCGGCGTTTTGGACCGGTTTTCGACATCGAGCAGATATTGGGGTTTAGGAAATTTTGGGTTGTCGAATCCGTGGTGCGCGCCTGGATAGACCTTGAGCACCAACGGATGCGGACCCCTACGCGCCGCCTTCACCATCGCCTCGCACCGCGCCGCCGGCGTCCAATCATCCCTCCCGCCGGCGAGAATCAGGACGGGCGCGACGAACGGGCCAACGAATCTCATGCACCGCGGATAGATAACCACCGCCGCGCGAAATCTTTCGTTGAATAGGGACTGAACGCCCACAATGTTGACCGCGCTCAAAACCTGCCTGCCGCCGAAGCCCCATCCCATAATGCCGATGCGATCCGGGTCGATAAACGTCAGGTCGCCGAGAAAAGCCAACGCACCGTATAGGTCGTAGACGAGCTGCCCGGTGTCCATTCGATCGAAGCCTGTGCAGATTTCCTTTACCCCACGCGGACCGAAGCTGTCCATCTCCAATGCCACATAGCTCCAGCCGACGAGGGCCTTGGCCCAGGCCCCGGTGTACGGTTCCGGGCCAGCGCAGCCGTGTAAGATAACGACCGCGGGATGCGGTCCGGCGCCTGTGGGACGGCTGAGACGACCGGTCAGTGGATGCCCTGGTTTGATTTTGAGCTCGACCCCCCTTTCCTTCGCCTTGCGGATGGCGAACGATGTTGGCGGTGCGTCGGCGCTGTTGAAAGTCACGCTCTCGGCGGCTCCAACTGGAGCCGACAAACCAACCGCAGCGGCCACAAGCACCGCCGCCAAGGCGGCGGCGTGGGCCGGCTGAACGAGACTCGTCATGATTCGCTCCTCCGAACGTTAGAGCGGCGCGGTCTCGGGCCTGCGGGCGGAATCCGATTTTGTCCTTGTTGTTCGCAGCCCGGGTCGAAAGCGGCTGGCTCCGGCGCTCTCGTGTCCACGGCCGCCGGGGCGCTGGACCGGCGGTCGATCCGCGACCGGCCGCCGATGGCTGCAGCAAACCGTTCGCATAGGTTAACGCGATTTCCGGCCCCGCGCCAGCCGGTGGATTGCGATGGATTAACGCATCCGTGCGCGACCGAGGCAGAATGCCGCGGGCATGGTTGCCTAATAATTAGGCAAGGTGCCCATTTGCGCGCCAAGCGAGGGCGCGCGGGCCCCGTGCTTTGGCGGCCAAGCCCTTGAAATATACGTACTAATTGTTGCTCCCGCAGTTGGCACGGCGGATGCTATGATAGGGACGACAAAGGTCGCAGCACTCCCGCTTGTCGGGCTGCTTGCGGCGGACCGGTGGATCAGTAAACAGCGGAACAAGCGATGAAGAAGATCGAAGCCATCATCAAGCCGTTCAAGCTCGATGAGGTGAAGGAAGCCCTCAACGAAATCGGCCTCAAGGGTCTGACGGTCACCGAAGCCAAGGGGTTCGGCCGGCAAAAGGGTCACACCGAACTGTATCGCGGCGCCGAGTACGTGGTCGATTTCCTGCCCAAGGTGAAAATCGAACTGGTGCTCGAGGAGTCGCTGGTCGAGCGTGCCATCGAAGCGATTCAGCAGGCGGCCCATACCGGGCGTATCGGCGACGGCAAGATTTTCGTCACCGCCGTCGAGGAGGCAATTCGCATTCGCACCGGCGAAAAAGGCAGCGACGCCATCTGAGCGCTGCCTGGCCCGCCGCGTGGCTCTTCCATTCGCGCGCCGGATCGTACAGGGTACGTCGCCGGGAACGGTCGCCGTGCGCGGCGCCCGCGCGTTCGTTCGTGACTTGAAACATCGAAACGGGAAACAGATACATGTCCGACGTCAAGCAGGTTTTGCAACTCATCAAGGATAACGACGTCAAGTACGTCGACCTCCGATTCACCGACCCGCGCGGCAAATGGCAGCACACCGCCCAGGCGGTCGACACCATGGACGAAGGGGCGTTCGCCGACGGTATCATGTTCGACGGCTCGTCGATCGCCGGCTGGAAGGCGATCAACGAATCGGACATGACGCTGGTGCCCGATCCCGAGACCGCGGTGATGGACCCCTTTGCCGCGCAACCGACGCTGATCCTGGTCTGCGACGTGCACGAGCCGTTGACCGGCCAGCCCTACGCGCGCGACCCGCGCTCGGCCGCCAGGAAGGCCGAGAACTACCTGCGCTCGACCGGCATCGGCGACACCGCCTATTTCGGCCCCGAGGCGGAATTCTTCGTGTTCGACGACGTGCGCTTCGACGTCTCGATGAACCGCACATTCTATGAAATCGATTCCGAGGAAGGGCCATACGTCAGCGGCAAGGTCTTCGAGGGCGGCAATGTCGGCCACCGGCCGGCGCCCAAGGGCGGCTATTTCCCGGTGCCGCCGGTCGATTCGCTCGCCGACATAAGGGCCGAGATGCTGACGGTCATGGGCGACATGGGGATTGTCACCGAAAAGCATCACCACGAAGTAGCGCCCAGCCAGAACGAGCTCGGCATCAAATTCGACACCCTGGTGCGCCAGGCCGACAAGATGCAGATCTACAAATACGTGGTCCACATGGTCGCCTACCAGTACGGCAAGACCGCGACCTTCATGCCGAAGCCGGTGATCGACGACAACGGCTCGGGCATGCACGTCCATCAATCGGTCTGGAAGGAAGGCAAGCCGCTGTTCGCCGGCTCGGGCTATGCCGATCTCTCCGAAAGCGCGCTGCATTACATCGGCGGCATCATCAAGCACGCCCGCGCCATCAACGCTTTCGCGAATCCGGGCACCAACAGCTACAAGCGTCTGGTCCCGGGTTTCGAGGCGCCGGTGCTGCTGGCCTACTCGGCGCGCAACCGCTCGGCCGCCTGCCGCATCCCCTATGACGCCAGCCCCAACGGCAAACGCGTCGAGGTCCGGTATCCCGATCCCTCCTGCAACCCCTACCTGACCTTCGCGGCCATGCTGATGGCGGGCATCGACGGCATCGAAAACAAGATCCATCCCGGCGATCCGGTGGACAAGAACCTCTACGACCTGCCGCCCGAGGAGCTCGAGGGCGTGCCCACGGTATGCGGCTCGCTGCGCGAGGCGGTCGATGCGCTCGACGCGGGCCGCGATTTCCTGAAGAAGGGCGACGTGTTCAGCGACGACCAGATCGACGGCTACATCGAACTCAAGGAGGAGGAAATCGCCAAGTTCGAGCAGACCCCCCATCCGGTCGAATTCGAGATGTACTACTCGTCATAGGCGGCGCGCGACGCATCCGGAAACGCGGAAATCAAGGGCCGCCCCGGGGGCGGCCTTTTTCCCGTCGGCGGTATTTTCGAGGGTAATGGTGGCCGATCCACGCGCGGCGGACCGACGAGTGTTAGAATCCCAGGCTTACGAAGCGTTGGCGCCGTTGCGGGAGCGCCTCGCCGCGCTCAGAACATCCAGCCCGCCCATCGGGAGCGCGAGTGCGAAGATCGCGATATAGCCGGCGAGCCGCATCAACGCGGCGACCAGTATCCCGTCCGCCATGCTGATCCCCATCTGCTCGCCGAGCACGCCGAAAGCGATCTCCTGCACGCCGACATTGCCAGGAGTAAGGCTCACGTAGCTGCCGATTTGCAGCAGCACGTAGAACAGAACCAGTTCGGCCGGCCCGACCTCAATGCCGAAGACGAGAAAACAAAGATAGAAGACCGCGCAGGCCAAGCCGAACAGCACCACGCCCAAAAGCAGGAATCGCACCAGGTACCGGACATCCCGAAGGCTGTCGACGGAAACCTGCAAAACTTCGGCGAGTTTGGCGTGTAGCCACGACAATCTCTGTCCGCGGACGGTTGTCGCGCGAAACAGCAGGTCGAGGGTAACTGGAACCACTACTAGCGCCATGTTCAACGCCAGCACGATAAGCCAGGCCGGCAAGCCGCCCAGTCTGAGGGCCCGATCCGCCGACAGAATGACGAGCAGAGCCAGGGCCATGCTCACCCACGCCCCCATCCATGAAAACGAAACCATCCCACCGACGTAGCGGGTGTAAGTAATCTTGTGCTCGGCCTTGAGCTGCGTACCGCGGTAAATGTTGCCGAGTTGCGGAACCACCAGATTCAGGAAACGGCCGATTATGTAGATGCGAAACCAGGAACCATAACCGATCACGCGCTCGCTACACTTTTCCAGCACGATCTGCAGGCGGCGCGCATGCACCACCAGGTAGGCGACGTTGATAAATATCAGGAATGCCAGTTGATCCGTCTGAATCCGACGAAGCAGCGCGAATTCGCCCCAGTTCGTTACAATAAAATAGGCGATGAAGCCGAGCGAAGCCAGCAGTAGCATCCAGCGCGCTGTGCTAATTGACCGGCTCAATAGATTCTTCACTGGGACATCGGATTCTTCACTGGGACATCCTGGTATTCTGGGATGGTTCACCTGGCTCGCACCGCGCAACCGTCTCATGATGCCGGCGACCACGCCTCGGGTTCCGCGCGCGAAGCCACGAGGTTGAAGTGCCGGCCCGATCGAGACGCCGCAAGAAGCTCCGTGGGCGATAGGGGTTGAAGCCGGGCCCTCGTCGCTATGCGGTAAAATCGGAATCCCATACCATCCAGGATCCGGACGAACTCTTCCGGTGTGGCGCCGCAGTTTTCAAGCGCTCGCGGGTTGAACTCGCACAGCAGCAAAACATGCTCATTTTCCGTCAGCGTTTTGTGCATGCCCCGAAGCGCTCTGACTTCAGCACCTTCGATATCCATCTTGATAAAATCGGGACGGATATCGAGCCGGGTAGCCGTTGCGTCAACCGTGGTGCAGGCGACGCCGACACTTTCCGCGTGCGCCAAATTCACAATTTCGCCAATGCTGTGCCCGCCAAAATTATCCGGCGAGAGAGCCAGCGTGACCTCCCCTTCCCGGTCGGCGACGGCGCTCTCGAGAACCGCCACGTTTGCCGCCGAGTTCGCCGCGACGTTGCGCCGCAACAGTAAAAGGTTCGCGGGCGACGGCTCGAACGCCACGACGCGGCCACGTTTACCGACCAATGCGCTGAACAGCAGCGTGTAGTACCCCAGATTGGCGCCAATATCGAAGACCGTCATTCCTGGACGCACGAGTGTCTTGACCAGTTCCGTTTCCTCCAACTCGTAGACATGGAACCAGTATAGGCGACGGGCGATGATCCGGTCGCGCAGGTCGACCTGCAATTCGACTCCGTTTGCCACCAGCGTGCACAACGGCCCGAGGAGACGATTGCGAAACGCGAAGAAAGTGCTCCAGCCGCCATACCACAGCACCTGCAAAGGCCGCCGTACCAAGCCGTTCAAGGCTGGAGACCGCCGGCAGAAAAGCATGAATGCCTCGAACGCACGCAAGGCGCGGTGGGTCGGCGCGGCGTCGCGACGCGTGACGGCGGTCATGGCCGAATCACTCCGCGGCCCCGTATAGCTCTCCAGACGGCAAGCGCCGGAGGTGCTCTAGACGGTCCAGCATTTGCTCCACGTTGTCCCCCCACACGAAATTTTCGAGGACGAAACGGCGGCCGGCCTCGCCCATGTCCCGGCGCAGGGTCTCGTCCCGAGCGAGGCGGATGACGGCGCCGGCCAGCGCGCCACTGTCGCCGGGATCGATCAGCAGCGCCGTTTCGCCGTCGCAGCAGACCTCCGGAACGCCGCCGACACGCGTGGCCACGACGGCGAGCCCGCAAGCGGACGCTTCGAGAACAGCCACGCCGAAGGATTCCAGATGCGTGCAGTTGACGAACAAATCCAGGCGGTTGAGCAGATCGGGCAGCGCGTCGTTGGGCACGAAACCGCGGAACTCGATGCGATCCCCGAGCCCTAGATCGCGCACCAGCCGCTCCAGCCCGGGCCGCATGGGTCCTTCCCCCGCGATCACCAGACGCGCCTCGGGGATGGCGGCGACGATCTCCGGCATTGCCCGGATCAGCACGTCCGGACCGTATTTCGGCACCAGGCTCTTGACGAACCCGATGCGGAACGCGTCGGTCCCGGCGGCCGGCCCGCGGGCGGGGCGGAAACGATCGGGATCGACGCCGAAGGGAATCTCGTGGACGGTCCTGCCAGCCGGCGCCAGCGCCCGCACATATCCGCCCATGAAGCGGCTGGTCGAGGTGACGGCGTCGGCCCAGGCCAGCGCGTAGCGGTTGAGACGGCGATAGAGCCAGCTCCCGAGCCCACGATCCGGCAACAGCACGTCGCTGCCCCACGCCGACAGGACCAGCGGCCGGAATCGCGAGAACGCGCCGATGACACCGTGGGTGACGGTGAAATGGGCGTGCACGACATCCGGTGCGATCGCGGCAAGGTGCGCGCGCGCGCCGAGCAGCAGCCTGGCGTACGACAGGGCCGTCCAGGCCCGTGATCGGTCATTGACCGGGCCCGCACATACCGTAAGGACCCGCACGCCGGGAACGTCGGCCTGCCGGATGCTGAGGACCGTCACCTCGTGCCCGCGCTCGGCATAGGCCCGCGCCCATCGCTGAGTGTGGACCGATACCGCGTTCGCAAGCAGACAGATGTGCATCCTATCTCGCCGCCCGTATCAGGCCTTCGGGCCGATCCGATTCGGCCTCCCGCGCCGCCTGCACGAAGCGGCCCAGCTCCTGCCACAGCACTTCCGTCGGATCGATCAGGTCGCGCAGCATGGCCTCGCGTCGCGCCGCCCAGTCCCGCGCCAGAGTTTCGCACCCGATCATGTCCCGAAGGCAGGTCAGGTAGCGCGCGCCCTCTTCGGGGGTGAAACCCTGGATCAGACCGTAGTCGCGCTGCAACACTCGCCAGGTCTCGTTGGGCGAATGGCTCGCGACGTAGCTGCCAAGTGCTATCGCCGGCGTTCCGAGTAGCGCCGCCTCCACGCAAACGCTCAGGCCGTCCCCGACGACCAG
This sequence comes from uncultured Alphaproteobacteria bacterium, assembly GCA_965372875.1. Taxonomy (GTDB): domain Bacteria; phylum Pseudomonadota; class Alphaproteobacteria; order CBDVDY01; family CBDVDY01; genus CBDVDY01. The sequence continues at coordinate 8,204 of CBDVDY010000092.1, forward strand.
GTCGCAGGCGGCAAGAAAATGGTGCAGGCGCGAGGCCGGGATGGGCAGCCGATACCGTTCCAAATCGTCCGGCAGCGGCGCCTCCGAGGAAATAAATACCTGGCCGTGGCCGGAAAGCTGTTCGATCGTCGCATCGATCAGGTCGCGGGAAAATCCCTTCAATACGACGTCGTGATAGGCGTCGAACGCCGCCAACCGGACGAGGAACAGGCGGGATCCGGCGGGAACCCCCAGTTCGCCGCGTATCGATGGGTCCGGGGTAAAGACGTCGGGATGCAGGTAGGCAAGATGCAGCAGGCCGGGAAAGGTCCGGTGCTTGGTCCCGTAATGCTCGTTCAGGCAGTCCGGGCTGACGATGCGGGTCGCGAACGGATTCCCCAGATAGCGAAACTGGGGGTTCGACCTGGCGCTGTCGTCGTTTACGAGGATGCTCGGAATCCCCAGGAGCCGGCCGACGTGGGTCAGCGATATGGTCTTTCCCATCAGCGCGGCGGGTCGCGTCGACCGCGCCAGGCGCAGCAGTTTCCAGTCGTACTCCGCCAGTTCGCCGAGCTTGCGAACGAGCCTGCCGCGTGCGGTGGTCAGAACTACGGGATCGATACCGTCCTCGCGCATGAGATCGACGAGAACGTCCTTGTCGCGCGCCGTCCAGACGACCGAGATGCCCCGCGCCTCGCACCTGCGGCCCAACTGCCGAAGAAGCAGATAGTGCTTCGGGTGATGCGAATCGAATATGACCCGGGGCGCCGCCATCATGGCGCCGCGACCATCGCCGCAGGTCCCGGCCCCGTGTGGAAACTGGCCATTCGCTTAATCATGCTTTTCCGCGCGCCCGGGGGCGTTCGCGGCGACGGCAGGCCGGATATCCGGCGCTTTTGGCGCGCCAGCCTCTACCCTCCGCGCCGCTTCGCCCTGCACGGCCGCGATCTCCAGCCGCCGCACCTTCTCCAGCGTCATTTCCAAGAGCTGCCGGTTGTGCCCCACCAGATCGGCGACGAGCCCGATCAGGAAGGTGACGAAGCCGATGACCAGCAGCGCCCCGCCGATGACCAGAGACTGCAAGTGACCCGCGCCCTGACCCGAGAAAAAGAAGAAGAGGAACCGGACGATGGGCGCCATGCCCAGGAGCGAGAGCGCGAAACCGATGACGAAGAAGACCTTGAGCGGCTCGTACATCACGTAGATACGAATCAGCGTCGTCAGCGAGCGCTCGAGGAAACGGGGTATGCTCTTGAACAGCCTCGATTCCCGCGTCTGGGCGTTGGTCGAGACCGGCACCGAGGCGACCGCCATGCGCTTCTTGCCCGCCTGTATCAGCATCTCGATGGTGTAGCTGAACGGCGAGACGATGTTCATCTGCAGCGCGGCGTCGCGCGAAAGCGCGCGGAATCCGCTCACCGCGTCGGCCACCGGAACACCCGATATCGCGCCGATGACCCGGCTGCCGAACCGTTGCAGCCGCTTCTTGATCGGTGAAAAATGCGCGATCGTGTCGGTCTGGCGATCGCCGACGACGATCTCGGCCTCGCCACGCAGGATGGGCCCGATGAGAACCGGGATGTCGCGGCCGGCATACTGGTTGTCGCCGTCGGTGTTGACGATGATATCGGCGCCCAGGCGCAGCGCGGCGTCGATGCCCGCGCGGTAGGTGCGCGCCAGGCCCCGGTTGCCGCGATGACGCACGATATGGTCGACGCCGATCTCGCGCGCGACCTCGACCGTTCGGTCCGTCGAGCCGTCGTCGATGACGAGGATCTCGACCCGGTCCACCCCGGCGATTTCGTATGGGATGTCGGCGACGGTCTGGGGCAGCGTCGCTTCCTCGTTATAGCAGGGGATTTGGACGATCAGTTTCACGCCGTTGGGCCTCTCCGCGGCTCCGCTAAATCCTTCCGGAACAGGCATATTCGCAAATGTTTACCAAAGAATTTCCACTCGCTCGTGTCGCGTAGCGGCGGGCGGCGGGGCTCAGAAGCCGGTGAAAACCGGCCCCTCGGGTGGCGGCCCGGCCGGCCGATAGAGGTGATCGCCCCAGCGCAGGACGACCGTCGCCGGCGGC
>CBDVDY010000093.1:0-10222 GCA_965372875.1 uncultured Alphaproteobacteria bacterium
CGACCGGCCCCGAGGGCGCCGCGCTGGGTGCGATCCGCGGCGTGTACGAGGCGGGGCTCAAGAACCTCGAAAAGATGTTCGGCGGCGGCTGAACCGATTGGCCGGCCAATCGTTTACTGGATCACGATCCTTGGAGCCTCGCGCCCTCCCGGCGCCGCCCGCGCCGCGATTTTGGCCCAGACGAGCTCGCCCATCTCCCGATAGGCCTTGGCGTGCGGGCTGTCGGGCTGCGAGACGACGATCGGCTGGCCGCCGTCCGAGGTTTCGCGGATGACCATGTCCAGCGGAATCTCGCCGAGGAAATCGATGCCCAGCTTCTCGGCCTCCAGCCGGGCGCCGCCGTGGCTGAATATGTCGGTACGTTCGCCGCAATGGGGGCAGGCGAAGTAGCTCATGTTTTCGACGATGCCGAACACCGGCACGTCGACCTTGCGGAACATGTTGAGCCCCTTGCGCGCGTCGAGCAGGGCGATGTCCTGCGGCGTCGAAACGATGACCGCGCCGGCCAGCGGCACGCGCTGCGCCATGGTCAGTTGGGCGTCGCCGGTGCCGGGCGGCATGTCGACCATCAGCACGTCCAGCTCGCCCCAGTCGACGTCGCGCAGCATCTGCTCGAGGGCGCTCATCACCATCGGCCCGCGCCAGATCATCGGCGTGTCCTCGGCGACCAGGAATCCCATCGACATGACCTTGACGCCGTAATTTTCCATCGGCCGCAGCACCTTGCCGTCGGGCGCGCCCGGCCGGCCGCTGATGCCCATCATGCGCGGCATGGAGGGGCCGAAGATGTCGGCGTCGAGGATGCCGACGCTCTGCCCCCGCAGCGAGAGCGCCAGCGCGAGATTGACCGTCGTCGTCGATTTGCCGACGCCGCCCTTGCCCGACGCCACGGCGACGATGGCGCGCACGCCGGGGGCCAGCGGGCGCTGTTCCTGACCGCCGGGGGCGGGGCCGGGTCCCGCGGGTCCTGGAGCCGCCGACGCGGGACCGGCGGCCGGTGCCGCCGCGGCCGGTTTTTCGGCGGTAAGCACCGCGGTGACCGAGGTCACGCCGTCGAGCGCCATGACGGCCGCTTCGGCGGCCTTGCGCACGGGCTCGAGCGCCGCGCCGCGGCGCGGATCGACCTCGATCGCGAAACCGACATTGCTGTCCTTGATGGTCAGCCCCTGGACCATCCCCAGGCCGACGATGTCCGCGCCCCGGTCGGGGTCGACGACCTGCTTGAGCGCGTCGAGCACCCGATCTTCGGTAACCTTTGCCATGCTTGAAAACGCCGCTCCCCAGCCAAATATCTTCGTCAATAGCCGGCGCGCATCTTCGTTCGCGCCGGGCGGCGCCCGCGATGCCTCGCGATTGCGCCGTGCCGTGCAAGGTGTCATATAAGGCAGGCAAAGTTTCATTGGAAGGCAAAGGCCCGGTCGCGGGGCGCCGGCCGCCTTTCCTCAGACAGGGATGGACAGGAATGCCGTGGACAAATCAAGGCGGTAGCGGCGGCGGCGGTAGCGGCGGTGGCGGCGGCCCATGGGGCGGCGGCGGCGGCGGCCGAGGCCCGTGGGGCGGTGGTCCGGGCGGCCCGGGCCAACCCAACATCGAGGAATTGCTCCGCCGCGGCCAGGATCGCTTCAAGAGTTTCTTCCCGGGAGGTTCGGGTAACAGGCGCGCGATTATCGCCATTGTCGTTATCGCCCTGGCGATCTGGGCCGGCAGCGGATTTTTCCGCGTTCAGGAGAACGAGCTCGGTGTCCGGATGGTCTTCGGCAAAATGGTGGGTGTCTCGCGGCCTGGGCTCAACTACAACTGGCCGGCGCCGGTGGGCGAGGTCCTGCGGCCGAGAGTGACGGCGATCAATCGGGTCAACGTCGGCTTCCGCCAGTCGGGCGGGACGTCCGGACGCGGCGCGTTCGTGCGCGACGTGTCCGAGGAAAGCCTGATGCTGACCGGCGACGAGAACATCATCGACGTCCAGGTCGTGGTGTTCTGGAAGATCGACACGCGGCAACGAAGCGTGCCGGGTGGGGAAGCCAATGTCGTCATACAGCCGGGCGTTCGCGACTTCCTGTTCAACATCAGGAATCCGGAAAAGAGTGTCAAGGACGCCTCGGAAGCCGCGCTGCGCGAGATCGTCGGCAAGACCCGGTTCGAGTTTGCCCGCACCGAGGGCCGCGTGCGGATCGAGGGCGAGGCGAAAAGTCTGATCCAGAGCATCCTGGATGACTACGGCGCCGGCGTCGAGGTCGAACGCGTGCAACTGCAAAAGATCGATCCCCCGGGCTCCGTGCTCGATTCCTTCCGCGATGTGCAGGCCGCGCGGGCCAACAAGGAGCAAATGGAAAACGAGGCGACCGCCTACCGCAACGAGGTGGTGCAGAGGGCCGAGGGCGAGGCCGCGCAAATCACTAACTCGGCCGAGGGTTACAGGCGCGAGGTGATCGCGGTGGCCACCGGCGAGGCCAGCCGCTTTCTGGCGGTCTACGGAGAGTATCTCAAGGAAAAGGAAGTGACCAAGCGGCGCCTCTACCTTGAAACCATGCGCGACGTGATGCGCGATATGGACAAGATATTGATCGACAAACAGAGCGGCGTGGTCCCCTACCTGCCGCTCAGCGAACTGACCCAGCCGCGCGGCGCGGCTGGCGCGGGAGAAAAACGATGAAAGGCGCCTTGCGTATTGTCATCGGCGTTGTCGTAGTCGTTCTCGGCATCGCCGGGTTTTCGTCGCTGTACACGGTGAATCAGGCCGAGCAGGCGCTGGTGCTCCAGTTCGGCCAGGTACAGCGCTTGGTCGCCGATCCAGGACTGCATTTCAAAATACCGTTTGTTCAGGACGTGGCCTTTTACGACAAGCGGGTTCTCGACTACGATAACCCCGCCCAGGAGGTCCCGACCAAGGACCAGAAACAACTCGTTGTCGATGCCTTCTCCCGCTACCGGATTGTCGACCCGTTGCGTTTCTTCCAAACCGTGATCAACGAGGCCGGCATGGAGCCGCGGCTCAACAGCATCGTCAACGCGAATTTGCGGGCCGTGTTCGGCGAGGCGGAACTGGCCACTTTGATGACGCCGGAACGGGCGCGCCTCATGGGCGTGATCGCACAGCGCGTCAAGGATCAGGGCAAGTCCTTCGGCATCGAGGTGATCGACGTGCGCATCAGGCGCGTCGACCTGCCGGAGGAAAACAGCCAGGCCATCTACCGCCGCATGCAGACCCAGCGCGAGCAGGAAGCCCGCGGCATCCGCGCCGAAGGCGACAAGGAGGCCCGGCGTATCCGCGCCGAAGCCGATCGCGACGCCACCATCATCCAGGCCGAGGCCCGCAAGAAATCCGAGATTCTACGCGGCGAGGGCGACGCGGGCGCGCAGCGCATCTACAACGACGCCTACGGCCGTGATCCGGGATTCTTCGATTTCTGGGCCACGATGAAAACCTACCGCGAGAGCCTGTCGGGCAAGAACACGCGCTACATTGGCCCGGCCGGCGGCGATTTCTTCCGTTTCTTCGGCGATGCCACCGGCGGCGGCGGCGGATTGTCCGGCGGCGACCGTTAGGCCCGGCCCGACGGTCCAGCCGCCGCGGCGCCATGCTCGACCCATCGGCCACGCTTGCCGGGCGGGGAGCCGGCGATGCACGAAATCGTGACCGCCCTGGCGCTGGTCCTGGTGATCGAAGGCGTGCTCTACGCCTTGTTTCCCTCCGCCATGAAGCGGATGATGTCGCAAGTCATGCAATTCCCGGACGGCGCCCTGCGCCAGGCGGGGCTGCTCGCGGTCCTGACCGGCGTGGCGATCGTCTGGTTCACGCAACGTTGATCGGACAAAAGCGGAATTTGCTTTGCATTTTTGTCGTCGGCCATGATGCTGCCATAATTCGATTTAAATACAACGGTACCGACTTTGGCCGGCCGGCGCGGCGCCCGCTTGAATTTTGCGTCGGGGAAACCCAAATCGCACTTATGCCGGTGGCTGGGCATGAACGCTTTTTTCCAGCGAGGCATTGTCCGGCAAGCGATGCATTTTTTGGAGAGTGTCCGTGAGATCACATCGATTACAGCCCCTTGCCCCTCGCCATGATTCCGCTCTCGGCCGCGACCTGGCCCGGTGGCTGGTCTTCGCGGTCGCGGGGATGTCGTTGCTCGTCGCGTCGAGCGTCCAGGCGCGCCCGGCGCCAGCCAGTTTCGCCGACCTTTCGGAGCGCCTGCTGCCGGCGGTGGTCAATATCTCGACCAGCCAGATGCGGCAATCGTCCGAATTCCGCGGTCCCGAGGTCCCGGACTTTCCGCCCGGCTCGCCTTTCGAGGAGTTCTTCAAGGAATTCTTCGATCGCCAGCAGAAGCCCGAAGGGCAGCGGCCCCGCCGAGCGACTTCGCTGGGCTCCGGCTTCATTATCGATCCGTCGGGCTACGTGGTGACCAACAACCACGTTATCGCCGACGCCGATGAGATCACCGTAATCCTGCAAGACGACACGCGGCTGGAGGCCGAGCTTGTCGGTCGCGACCCGAAAACCGATCTGGCGGTTCTCAAGGTCACCCCGAAGGGCAAGCTGCCGTCGGTGAGTTGGGGCGATTCCAACAAAATCCGCGTTGGTGACTGGGTGCTTGCCATCGGCAATCCCTTTGGCCTGGGCGGTTCGGTAACGGCGGGCATCGTTTCGGCCCGGCAGCGCGACATAAATTCCGGCCCGTACGACGATTTCCTGCAAACCGATGCCGCGATAAACCGGGGTAATTCCGGCGGCCCGCTCTTCAACATGAGGGGCGAAGTGATCGGCGTGAACACGGCCATTATCTCACCGCAGGGCACCAGCGTCGGGGTCGGCTTCTCGATCCCGTCCGCCCTGGTGAAGAACGTGGTCAGCCAGTTGCGCGAGTTCGGGCGTACGCGCCGCGGCTGGTTGGGTGTCCGCATCCAGTCGGTGACCGACGACATCGCCGAGAGCCTGGGTCTCGATAAACCGGCGGGCGCGCTTGTGGCCAACGTTACCGACGAAGGTCCGGCCAAACGGTCCGGAATCACCGAGGGCGACGTAATTCTCGAGTTCGACGGCAAGGCGGTGCCGGAGATGCGCAAGCTGCCGCGCATCGTCGCCGAGACGCCGGTCGGCAAGGCGGTCAAGGTGGTCGTGTGGCGCAAGGGCGAGAAGAAAACATTCATGGTCACCCTGGGCGAATTGGAAGAAGCCGAGAAGGCGCAACAGGCCAGCCTGACCACCGGCGGCGGCGCTACCCCGGAAACCGGCGAGGCGCTGGGTCTGACGCTTTCGGCGATGGATGCCGGCCTGCGCGAACGCTTCAATATCGCCGAGGACGTGGAAGGCATTGTCGTCACCGACGTGAAGAGCGGCAGCTCGGCGGCGCAGAAAGGATTACGCGCCGGCGACGTCATCGTCGAAGCCGGGCAGGACAAGGTCAGCGCTCCAAATCAGATCACGGCCAAGATCGAGGAAGCAAGAAAGGCCGGGCGCAAGTCCGTGCTGCTCTTGGTGGTGCGCAAGGCCGATAAGCGATTTATCGTGCTCAAGGTCGACGAAGGCTGATCGCGCGCCGCGAACGCGCGAATGATCGACACGAAAGGGCGTCCCGCGGGGCGCCCTTTTCGATTCGCGGGCAAGGTTAGCGAACGATCGCTTCCTCGCGGTAGCCCTGTAGAAAGAGCAGCGCCGTCAGATCGCCATGATCGATGCGCGCGTCGGCCGCCGCCGCGACAGCCGGCTTGGCCCGGAAGGCGACGCCGAGACCGGCGGCCTCGATCATGGGCAAATCGTTGAAGCCGTCACCGACGGCCAGCGCGTCCTCGGGGCCAAGGCCGCGTTCTCCGGCGAGCTCGAGCAGCGCCTCGAGCTTGGCGTCGCGGCCCAGGATCGGTTCGGCGACGCGCCCGGTGAGGCGTCCGCCCACGATTTCCAAGTCGTTCGCGAGATCGAATTCGAACCCCAGGGCCTCGCGCACATGGGTGGTGAAGGTTCCGAAGCCGCCCGACACCAGTGCCGTGTACGCGCCGTTGGCCCGCATCGTGCGCACCAATTCGCGCGCGCCGGGCATGTAGGTGATGGCGTCGCGTGCGGGAGCCAGCTTGGCTTCGTCGAGGCCGGCCAGGAGCGCCACGCGCTGGCGCAACGCCGGCCGGAAAAGAATTTCGCCGCGCATGGCTCGACGGGTGATCTCGGCGACCTGCTCGTGCGCGCCCACGAACGCGGCGAGATCGTCGACCATCTCGTTTTCGATGATCGTCGATTCCATGTCGGAGACCAGCAGCGACTTGCGGCGGCCGGCCGCCGGCTGTACGACGATATCGACCGGAGCGCCGTCGAGCGCTTTCCGGGCGCCGGATTCGGCGGAATCCCGATCGGCGCCGTCGAACGGGATGTCGCAGGCCACGCCGGGCGCGAGCCAGTCGGGCCGACCCGCCCGGGCGCCCACGGCCGCGATGGCGGCGACGGCGGTTGCCGCTAGGTCTTCGTCCAATCCCGCTACGGCCGGATCGACAATCAGGGACAGGACATGTTGCATGTGCGAAAATTCCGTGTGGCGGCGGGACTGTACGAAATAGGCATGGTAGACCGCAAGCGTGCCGGCACCGCGCGGACGTTTCGCGTGCGGCCTAGGCCGATTCGCGTGCGGCCGAAAGGTATCGCGGCATGAGGAGGGCACCGGACGGCAGCGCCGCAATCGTCATCGCCGGGCCCACGGCTTCGGGCAAATCGGCCCTGGCCCTGGCGGTGGCGGAGGAATTCGACGCCACGATCATCAATGCCGACAGCATGCAGGTCTATCGCGAGTTGCCGGTGCTGACGGCCCAGCCCGACTCGGCGGCGCGGGACCTTGTGTCGCACCGCCTCTACGGCGTATTGCCGGCGGCGGAGCGATGTTCGGCCATGCGCTGGCGGGCGATGGCGCTGGCCGAGATCCGGCAATCGGGCGAGACGGGCCGGCTGCCCCTCCTGGTCGGCGGCACCGGCCTTTATCTCAAGGCGCTGATGGACGGACTCTCCGAGATTCCGGAAATCGCGCCCGAATTTCGCGAGGCGGCCAAGCAGCGGCACGCGCGCCTGGGCGGCCCGGCCTTTCATGCCGAACTCGCCGCCCGCGATCCGGCGACCGCCGCGCGCCTCAACCCCGGCGACAGCCAACGCCTGATCCGCGCCTGGGAGGTCCTCGAGGCCACCGGCCGGCCGCTCGCCGATTGGCAGACGGGGCCGAAGGAAGCGGCGCCCGGCGATCCGCGTTTCCTGACCATTATTCTCGATCCGCCCCGCGCCAAAATTCACGAAACATGCGACGCCCGGTTTCGCCGCATGGTCGCCGCCGGCGCCGTTGCCGAGGTCGAAGCGTTGCTGGCTCTCGGCCTGGACCCCGATCTTCCGGCGATGCGGGCGCTGGGGGTGCGCGAGTTGGCCGGCTACCTGCGCGGCGAATCCGGTCTCGAAGAAGCCGTCGAACAGGCGCAGCGAGCCACCAGGCGGTACGCCAAGCGGCAGTCGACCTGGTTCCGCCACCAGATTCCGGGCGCCACAACGCTAAATGAGCAATATTCGGAAAGTTTAGACGACGAAATCTTTTCATTTATTCGCCATTTTCTGTTGACCGGGCAGAATTGACAGTCTAGTTATGTCTGTTCGCGGATGCGAAATCGCATTGGCGGGGCGCTGAATCCCTATATTGGATCGAATATTGCGCTGCGATATTTGCGGCGTGCGTCGCGTTGACGAAAGGAACGGAGATGAGTAGCGAAGCGATGACCGGATCGGAAGTCCTCCTCAAGGCCCTGGTGGATCAGGGCGTGGAAGTCTTGTTCGGTTATCCCGGCGGCGCCGTCCTGCCGATTTATGACGCGATTTTCAAGCAGAACGCATTGCGCCACGTCCTCGTTCGCCACGAGCAGGGCGCGGTTCACGCGGCCGAGGGATATGCCCGATCGACCGGCAAGGTGGGCGTTGTGCTGGTAACTTCGGGACCGGGTGCGACCAACGCGGTCACCGGCCTGACCGACGCACTGATGGACAGCGTTCCGGTGGTCTGTCTGACCGGCCAGGTTCCGACTCATCTGATCGGCAACGACGCGTTCCAGGAGGCCGACACCACCGGCATTACGCGGCCCTGCACCAAGCACAATTACCTCGTCAAATCGGTCGAGGATTTGGCCAAGGTGGTGCACGAGGCATTCTATGTAGCGAAAACCGGCCGCCCCGGCCCGGTGGTCATCGATCTGCCCAAGGACGTGATGCAGGCCAAGACCACCTATAAGGCGCCGTCGAACGGCAGGCACAAGACCTATCGGCCGCGGATCAAGGGCGATATCGCGAGCATCGAGCGCGCCGTCGAAATCATGTCCAAGGCCAAGAAGCCGATTCTGTATTGCGGCGGCGGCGTCATCAATTCCGGCCCCAAGGCGTCGCAGCTGCTGACCGAGTTGGTGCACCTGACCAACTTCCCGACGACCCTGACATTGATGGGGCTCGGCGCCATCCCCGCGTCGTCGGAACAGTTCATCGGCATGCTTGGCATGCACGGCACCTACGAGGCCAACCTGGCGATGCACGAATGCGACGTGATGGTCGCGGTCGGCGCGCGCTTCGACGATCGCATCACCGGGCGGCTGGCCGACTTCTCTCCCGGTTCGACCAAAATTCACATCGACATCGACCCGTCCTCGGTCAACAAGAACGTGGCCGTCGACCTGTCGATCATTGGCGACGTGGGGCACGTGCTCGAGGATTTGCTAAAATTGTGGAAGGCCCGGCAGGCCCGGCCCGACCGCAAGGCGCTCGGCGCCTGGTGGAAGCGGATCGACGCGTGGCGCGCCAAGGACTGCCTGAATTACGACAAGAACGACGACGTCATCAAGCCGCAATACGCGCTGGAGAGGCTGAACGCGCTGACCAAGGACCGCGACGACGTTTATTTCACCACCGAGGTCGGCCAGCATCAGATGTGGGCGGCCCAGTTCATGAGCATCGAGAAGCCCAACCACTGGATGACTTCGGGCGGGTTGGGGACGATGGGCTACGGCCTGCCGGCGGCGATGGGCGTCCAGGTCGCCCATCCGGACGCCTTGGTGATCGATATCGCCGGCGAAGCGTCGACGCTGATGAACATCCAGGAACTGTCGACCATCGTCCAGTACCGGCTGCCGGTGAAGATATTCATCCTCAACAACGAATATCTCGGCATGGTGCGGCAGTGGCAGGAGTTGCAGCATGGCGGGCGCTACTCGGAGAGCTACATGGAGTCGCTGCCGGATTTCGTGAAGCTGGCCGAATCGTTTGGCGCCGCCGGCCTGCGCACCGGCAAGCCGAGCGAAGTCGACGACCTGATAAAAGAGATGATCGAGATCGACGGGCCGGTCATAGCCGATGTCGCCGTCGACAAGGCCGAAAATTGTTTCCCGATGATCCCGGCCGGCGCGGCGCACAACGAAATGCTGCTTGGCCCCGACGACCGGGCGCAAACGCCGGTCTCCGAGGACGGCATGGTGCTGGTATAATCCCGGGGCCAGCTCGACAATAATGACGTGGCCGGAGCCTGCCGTGCCCCGGCCGCGGCCGGCTCGGGCCCCGCCCGGAAGTGCGGAGAAATACGCGTGGAAGAAACGATCGAACGACACACGATATCGGTCCTGGTGGACAACGAGCCGGGCGTCCTCGCCCGCGTCATCGGCTTGTTCTCCGGCCGCGGCTACAACATCGAGAGCCTGACCGTGGCCGAGGTCGAGCGCCAGCAGGCGCTGTCGCGCATCACGGTCGTGACCAGCGGCACGCCCATGGTGATCGTACAGATCAAGGCGCAGCTCGACCGCCTCGTTCCGGTGCACAAGGTTACCGATTTGACCGACGGGGGGCCGCATATCGAGCGCGAGCTGGCGCTGATCAAGGTTTCCGGAACGGGCGACAAACGCGTGGAATCGCTACGCATCGCCGACATCTTCCGCGCCCGCGTGGTCGACAGCACTATCGAATCCTTCGTCTTCGAGATGACCGGTTCGACCGAGAAGCTCGGAGCCTTCATCAAGCTCATGATACCCTTGGGATTCGTCGAGGTTTCGCGCACCGGCGTCGTCGCCATCGCGCGCGGGCCCGAGGCTTCGTGACCAATCGAAAAAGGACCGCACAAATGCGTGTGTATTATGACCGCGACGCCGACGTCAGCCTGATCAAATCCAAGAAAATCGTCATCGTCGGCTATGGCAGCCAGGGCCACGCCCATGCCATGAACCTGCGCGACAGCGG